>NZ_JAVUPQ010000006.1:0-115666 GCF_032029835.1 Escherichia sp. AM3
AATCGGTGGAGCTGCATGACAAAGTCATCGGGCATTATCTGAACATAAAACACTATCAATAAGTTGGAGTCATTACCGGCAGTGCGTATAATCAGGATGAATTGAGTAACCCTTCAACGACGGGGTTACTCAAGATTGAGGAAGGATTATCGTTCGGCGACCAGACGAATAATATCTTCGTCTTCAACCGATTTTTGACTCTCAACGGTCTTTTTATCTGCTTTCTCAGGTTCGTTTGCTTCGCACAAACGACGTAACAGTGCATTTTGACGTTTTTGCTGATCCAGCAACGCCTCAAGCAGTTCAATCTGTTCGTTAGTCCGAGAACTGGCACGATTGATAAAAAACCACAAGATGAGCCCGATAAGAAGAACCACCACCGATACAACCAAAGACGCAATGTTCATCACGCCTGAATTTACAACTTCGTTCATTTCACCACCTCTGAGTAGAGGCGCTATTCTACCACTGCTGGAGAGGAAGAAAATCTAGTGCTGAAAAAATGATATCACCACGGGATAAACTGGTTAATGGCACAAATTCCGCTGAAAAATTGTACATCCTGATCGCACATCATGTTGAATACCTGCGCCCAAAGCAGCAAGCAAGCCAACACCACGACAACCAGAACGACCCATCGAAACTTTTTCACTCCAATCTCCGCTTCACCTACCTTATGTCATTAAACTAGCATGCGTTAGTTAAACAGCGCCTAACTATGTCGATATTCGTGCTTTTTCGGAATGAGTAGCTTGCTTCAGCGCATATTGCCGCTACGATTAAGCGAACATAAAAAGAGAAGAGGTTGTAATGCGATTCATCATTCGCACAGTTATGCTGATAGCACTGGTATGGATAGGATTATTACTCAGCGGATATGGCGTTTTGATTGGAAGCAAAGAGAATGCCGCAGGATTAGGTTTGCAATGTACCTATCTGACTGCCAGAGGCACCAGCACGGTACAATACTTGCACACTAAAAGTGGTTTCTTGGGGATAACAGATTGCCCACTGTTACGTAAAAGCAATATCGTGGTCGATAATGGTTAAGGGTAATAAATAACCAGATTCTCACTCATTAGTAAAATATTCTTATAGCAAGCGCGTTTAATATAACGCACCTTCAACTTTATTTTTCTCATGCTAAATAAAGAACCTGTCTGTTTGATATTCCGACAGGTTCTTACTCTCATCAGAACGGATAGTCGTGATAACCCATTTGGGCAGAAATTTTGCGCGCTGCGGTATGCAACATTGCGACATATTCCTGTAAACGCTCTTCAGAGAAACGCAACGTCGGGAAGGAGATGCTCAAACCGGCAATGACCACGCCAAAGCGATCAAATACCGGTACCGCAATGCATCGCAGCCCTTCTTCCTGCTCTTCGTTATCTTCGCCATACCCCTGCTCGCGCACCTGGTCCAGAACGGGTAATAACGCTTCTGTACTGGTGATGGTCCGCTCGGTACTGCGTTTATACTCCACGCCCTCAAGAATTTGCTTCACTTCATCGCGATCGCGCCATGCCAGCAGTACCTTACCAATCGCGGTGCTGTACAGCGGATTACGACGCCCAATCCGTGAATACATGCGCAAATTGTACATAGAGTCAATTTTGTGAATGTAAACAATACTGTCTTCGTCCAGTGCGCCGAGGTGGATAGTTTCTTTGGTCAGACGGGAGATCTCACGCATCTGGATATCTGCGCTACGAATTAAATCGACGTTTTGTAACGCGCGAGCGCCCAGTTCAAACAATTTCAGGGTCAGGGAATATTTCTCCGACTCCCCTTCCTGCGCCACATAACCTAAGGTTTTCATGGTCTGTAAAAAGCGATAAACGGTGCTTTTTGACATCATGACGCGCTGCGACAGCTCGGTTATCCCTATTTCGCGCTCTTCACCCAGCGCCTGCAAAATGCCAAAAACTTTTAGCACGGAAGATACAGAATCAGGCTGTTTATCCAGATCTGCGTTAGCCATTTATCACCTCATTGCGAGTGTTTTATAAAAATCAGAACTGTTTTTTATTATAATTTCGCACCAGGGTGGTCGCAATCCATCTTTTGCCGGTTAGTTACAATTCTGCGACATCCACCGTGAATATCAGTGCTAGAATCATACCCCTGTTGATTATTCACCAAAGATATAAAATTCCTATGCCAAAAGTTCAGGCCGACGGCCTGCCATTGCCCCAGCGATACGGTGCGATATTAACCATTGTGATTGGTATTTCGATGGCTGTCCTTGACGGCGCAATCGCCAACGTCGCCCTGCCAACAATCGCCACGGACCTTCATGCCACGCCAGCCAGTTCCATCTGGGTAGTGAACGCCTATCAAATCGCCATTGTCATCTCCCTGCTCTCGTTTTCGTTTCTGGGCGATATGTTTGGCTATCGACGTATTTATAAATGCGGTCTGGTCGTTTTTCTGTTGTCTTCACTGTTCTGCGCCCTTTCTGATTCGCTGCAAATGCTCACCCTTGCGCGTGTCATACAAGGTTTCGGCGGTGCAGCGTTGATGAGCGTTAATACCGCACTTATCCGCCTGATCTATCCACAACGTTTTCTGGGGAGAGGGATGGGCATAAACTCGTTTATTGTTGCCGTCTCTTCTGCTGCCGGGCCGACAATTGCTGCAGCAATCCTCTCCATCGCATCCTGGAAATGGTTATTTTTAATCAACGTACCGTTAGGTATTATCGCCCTGCTTCTGGCGATGCGTTTTCTGCCACCCAATGGTTCTCGCGCCAGTAAACCCCGTTTCGACCTGCCCAGCGCCGTGATGAACGCGTTAACCTTCGGCCTGCTTATCACTGCGTTGAGTGGTTTCGCTCAGGGGCAATCGCTAACGTTAATTGCTGCGGAACTGGTGGTAATGGTTGTTGTTGGTATTTTCTTTATTCGCCGCCAGCTTTCTCTTCCCGTACCGCTGCTACCGGTGGATTTACTGCGTATCCCGCTGTTTTCACTTTCTATTTGCACATCTGTTTGCTCTTTCTGCGCACAAATGCTGGCAATGGTTTCCCTGCCCTTTTACCTGCAAACCGTGCTCGGGCGTAGTGAAGTCGAAACAGGTTTACTTCTGACACCGTGGCCGTTAGCAACGATGGTGATGGCTCCGCTGGCAGGCTATTTGATTGAACGCGTACATGCAGGATTGCTGGGTGCTTTAGGGTTGTTCATCATGGCTGCGGGGCTTTTTTCCCTGGTTCTGCTGCCCGCGTCACCTGCGGATATCAATATTATCTGGCCGATGATCTTATGTGGCGCTGGATTTGGCTTATTCCAGTCACCCAATAACCACACCATTATTACCTCCGCTCCGCGCGAACGTAGCGGTGGGGCCAGTGGCATGTTAGGAACGGCTCGTCTACTGGGTCAGAGTAGTGGCGCGGCGCTGGTGGCGCTGATGCTAAATCAGTTCGGTGATAATGGTACGCACGTTTCGCTGATGGCTGCGGCTATTCTGGCAGTGATTGCTGCCTGTGTGAGTGGTTTACGTATCACTCAGCCACGATCCAGGGCATAAAAAAAGCGCGTCGATCAGGACGCGCTTTTTAGTATTTACTTCATATTACTTCAGGTATTCACCCGTACGCAGAGCTTCAATTCGTTTATCCAGCGGCGGGTGAGTCATGAACAACTCACTGAGCGATTTCGACTTACCGTTAATGCAGAAAGCCATCATGCTGGTTGCTTCTTGCGGTTCATAGCTGGTTTTCAGGCGCTGCAGCGCGGCAATCATTTTCTCGCGACCAACCAGTTTTGCCGAACCGGCATCAGCATGGAATTCACGATGACGCGAGAACCACATGGTGATAATGCTCGCCAGAATACCAAACACCAGTTCCAGAACCGTTGCAACCGCAAAGTAGATCAGCGGGTTGCCGTTGCTCTCTTCACCTTCATCACGATTTCCGCCCATAAAACCCGCGGCAAGCTGCGCCAGAATACGGGAAATAAAGATAACGAAGGTGTTCACCACGCCCTGAATCAGCGTCATGGTAACCATATCACCATTGGCGATGTGGCTGATTTCGTGAGCAATTACCGCCTCGGCTTCATCCGGGCTCATGTTCTGCAGCAAACCGGTGCTGACAGCAACCAGAGAGGCATCACGGCGCGCACCGGTTGCAAAAGCGTTGATGTCCGGCGCATGGTAGATAGCCACTTGCGGCATAGCGATCCCCGCCTGACGAGCCTGGGTTGCTACAGTATTGACCAGCCAACGTTCCCTTTCGTTACGCGGTTGCTCGATCACTTCCCCGCCAACAGATCGTAATGCCATCCATTTGGACATCAGAAGCGAAACGAAGGAACCACCAAAACCGAACAGCAAGGCCATGATCATCAGCCCCTGAACGCTGCTCGACTGTATCCCTGTCAGGCTCAGTACCAGCCCGAAAACGACCATTACGGCCAGGTTCGTTAGCAGGAAGAGCGCGATTCGCATCATAATTTTCTTTTTACCTCAGTTTAACAAAACGCAATATGCGATACCCACATCGTATGGGTTACGCGACTATTTTCAAGTCTGGATAGTGCGTAAGTCACCAGAAAGACACAACTTTACATTTTGTAGCATCTGATTTACGGCATCTTGCCGCTGTTAAAAAATCAGGCACAATTTCTTGTGCCTGATTGATATTACTTGACGGGAGCGGGTTGTTCCGCGGGTCTGGCTTTTTCAAGCTTCGCCAGATCGAGTGCGATATTCACCGTCTCATCCAGATAAGGATCCGGCTCCTGGTAATCTTTCGGTAGATCATCCAGCTTCTTCAACTCCGGTTTACCTTCGCGTTTAAAGCGTTCGTTCAAACGCGCCAGACGCGTCGCATCATCTTCATTATTCTCTTTCTCACGCACAGCGTAGTTCAGAGAAACGATATTGCGCTTGTCCTTCATAGCGTTGAAGCGCGCGATATCCTTCATGATGTTCTGGAACTCAGGATCTTTCGCGATACGCGCATTATGTTCCTTCAGCAGCTCCGGTTCAAAGGCAGTTAAATCTCCTGATTTCACATAAGTCGCGGCATCGATGCTATCCCACGGCAGCGCGTTATCTTCGAATTTCTCACCCGTTTCCGTTTCTTCATTACCCGTCGGCATGATGATGTCTGGCGTTACGCCTTTACGTTGCGTACTGCCGCCGTTAACGCGATAGAATTTCTGGATCGTGTACTGCACAGAACCCAGCGCTGGCCATTCAGGACGTAACATCTGATCGTAAATACGGTTCAATGAACGGTATTGCTGAACGGTGCCTTTACCAAACGTCGGTTCACCCACAACCAGCGCACGACCGTAATCCTGCATTGCCGCGGCAAAGATTTCTGAAGCCGAAGCACTGAAACGGTCAACCAGTACCACCAGCGGGCCTTTATAGAACACCTGCCCGTCGGTATCGCTGTCTTCACGAACCTTGCCGTTGTTATCGCGGACCTGAACAATGGGACCCGCAGGAATAAACAGACCTGAGAGCGATACCGCTTCGGTCAACGCCCCACCGCCATTGCTACGCAGGTCGATGATCACACTGCTGACATTCTGTTTTTCCAGTTTCTGCAGTTGAACTTTGACATCGTCTGTCAAACCCACATAGAAGCCCGGAATATCCAGCACGCCGACTTTCTCTTTACCGACGGTCTTCACCGACATTTTAACCGCGCGGTCTTCGAGACGAATACGTTCACGGGTCAATGTTACAGTGCGGGTCTTGGTCCCTTTACCAGCAGGTAAAATTTCCAGACGAACTTTACTGCCCTTCGGCCCTTTAATTAAGGCAACCACATCATCAAGACGCCAGCCAATCACGTCAACCATCGGCTTGCCTGTTTGACCAACACCGACAATTTTGTCACCAACGCTGATAGCTTTACTCTTCGCTGCCGGACCACCTGCCACCATCGAATTGATAACGGTGTAGTCATCATCCATTTGCAGCACTGCGCCAATACCTTCCAGCGACAAACTCATTTCAGTGTTGAACTGTTCGGTATTACGCGGGGAAAGATAGTTGGTATGCGGGTCGATTTCACGCGCAAACGCCGTCATTGCCAGCGAGAAAACATCTTCGCTGTTGGTTTGCGCCAGACGACGAATGGCAAATTTGTAGCGGCGTGTCAGGGTTTCACGAATTTCTTTATCCGTTTTTCCTGCCAGCTTCAGGCTTAACTCGTCGAATTTGACTTTACTGTCCCACAGCGCGTTCAACTCAGCCTCGTTTTTCGGCCAGGGCGCTTTGCTGCGGTCAAGGTTATAAGTGTCGTTGCCGGTGAAATCCATCGGCTTTTCCAGTACCGACAAAGCGTACTGGTAACGCTCAAAACGGCGCTTTTGCGCCAGATTGTAGAGATCGTAGAAAACGTCGAGTTTGCCTGAACGCAGTTCATCGCCTAACTCGGTTTTCTTTTTCGCGAACTGTTCAACATCGCTTGCCAGCAGCACGTTGTGGCTGTAATCGAGCAGATTCAGGTAGCGGTCAAAGATTTTGGCCGAAAATGCCTGATCGAGGTCGAACTGGCGATAATGAGAACGGGTGAAGCGCGACGTTACGCGCTCACTTACCGTCGCATGCTGCGTCTCTTCCTTTAATACCGGAATTTGATCAGCACGCGTGATATCTTCTACAGCGAAGGTCTGGCCTGCTATTGCAAGCAGGCCAGCTAACGCGGTAAGCCTAAAAAACATGTTCATGCCTGGCCCGGCCTCCGTTTCAGAACACCAGGTGTTCTGCGCGCACAATCAAAGACATACCCGAATTCAGCTGGACGCGGACGCCGTCTTTGGTGATTTCTAATACGGTGGCATCCATCGCGTTTTGACCCGCTTTCACCTTCAGGGCTTGTCCGACAGTCAGAGCTGAAATGTCAGAAACCGGGGTGTGCTGTTCTTCGCGAGGTGCTTTTACTGTTTTTGGCGCTTTCTCTACCGGCTTTTGCGCACGAGGTTTACGTTCAGCGCCTTCTTTGCGGCGTGGCGTGGTCGGACGTGGCTTGCGTTCGCGGCGCGGTGCGTCTTCTTTCTCACCAGCAGCTGCGGCAGCTTCGCGTTTTTTCGCTTGCTGTTCAGCACGCTGTGCCTGAACACGCGCTTTCGCTTCTTCAAGCTGCTTGCGAGCATGCTCTACATGTTGCTCGTCCAGCTCACCGCATGGGTTGCCGTCAAGATCGACACGCGTTGCGCCGGGTTTAACACCGTAAAGATAACGCCAGCTCGAAGTGTAGAGACGTAAAGCGGATCGTAATTGCGTTTTGCTCAGGTTCATTTCCCCGGCAACACGATCGACCAAATCCTGAAAAATACCGATTTTCAGCGGACGCGCTTCACCTTCCGCACTGAAACAGTGGGGAAAACGTTCGGCCAGAAACGCGATTACTTCTTTACTGCTATTCAACTTAGGTTGATTTTCCATGAAATTTCCTGATTACAACGGACGTAGCCAACAAGCGCAGGCATGAACAGGCGTCATTATAATGACGCTACCAGTAAATGCTACGTTATCCGTTGATTATCCTGCGACGCTCGCAAAGAATTTTTTGTAATCCGTCGTTGCAAGCACTTTTTCAAGCTGTGCCACAAGCTGACGTAAGCCTTGCTCGTCCTCGTCTGTAAAGCGACCGAAGACGGTACTATCGATGTCAAGAACACCAATAATCTGATTTTTCACCACCAGCGGCAGAACAATTTCAGAATTACTCGCCGCATCACAGGCAATATGCCCGTCAAACGCGTGAACATCCTCGATACGCTGCACTTGATTGCGGGCAACCGCAGTGCCGCACACCCCGCGCCCGACGGGTATCCGGACACAGGCAATTTTGCCCTGAAATGGTCCGAGTACCAGTGTATCGTCCTCAAGCAAATAAAAACCTGCCCAGTTTACGTCAGTGAGACGCTCGTATAACAACGCACTGGTGTTCGCAAGCATTGCCAGAAAACTGGTTTCTCCCGCCATCAGCGCGTTAAAGTCGCGATTTAAATCCGCGTAAAATTCTGTTTTGTTCATTATATAATCACTTGGTTGTCTTACCTGGAACTGCCAGCCTATTAAAATAAGCATTAAATGCGTTAATGCTCAAGATCATTCCAATCATGGGTTAATATTAATGTTAATTCTTATTACATTTGGCACGTCATGGCTCTTAACACACCACAAATTACGCCGACAAAAAAGATAACAGTGAGGTCAATCGGCGAGGAACTGCCGCGTGGTGATTACCAACGTTGCCCGCAATGTGACATGCTGTTTAGCCTGCCCGAGATAAATTCTCATCAGAGTGCCTATTGTCCGCGCTGTCAGGCAAAAATTCGCGACGGGCGCGACTGGTCGCTAACGCGCCTGGCGGCAATGGCTTTCACCATGCTGTTGCTGATGCCGTTTGCCTGGGGCGAACCGCTGTTGCATATCTGGCTGTTAGGCATTCGTATTGACGCCAACGTTATGCAAGGCATCTGGCAAATGACCAAACAGGGCGATGCGATAACGGGGTCGATGGTCTTTTTCTGCGTTATCGGTGCCCCCCTCATTCTGGTGACCTCCATAGCTTATTTATGGTTTGGTAACCGACTGGGAATGAATCTACGCCCGGTACTGCTGATGCTTGAGCGACTTAAAGAGTGGGTAATGCTGGATATCTACCTGGTCGGCATTGGCGTTGCTTCTATAAAGGTACAGGATTATGCCCATATCCAGGCGGGTGTGGGCTTGTTCTCTTTTGTGGCGTTGGTGATTTTAACGACGGTGACGTTGTCACATCTTAATGTCGAGGAGCTGTGGGAGCGATTTTATCCGCAGCGCCCCGCTACGCGTAGGGACGAGAAACTCCGTGTCTGTCTTGGGTGCCATTTTACCGGCTATCCTGATCAGCGTGGTCGCTGCCCGCGTTGCCATATCCCGCTACGCGTGCGTCGCCGTCATAGTTTGCAAAAATGCTGGGCGGCGCTGTTAGCGTCAATCGTTTTGTTGTTACCTGCCAACCTGTTGCCTATTTCTATCATTTATCTGAACGGAGGACGGCAGGAAGATACAATTCTTTCCGGAATTATGTCGCTGGCAAGTAGCAACATTGCGGTTGCGGGAATCGTGTTTATCGCCAGTATTCTGGTACCGTTTACTAAAGTGATCGTCATGTTCACTTTACTGTTGAGCATTCATTTTAAATGCCAGCAAGGTTTACGCACACGCATTCTGTTACTGCGGATGGTGACCTGGATTGGTCGCTGGTCGATGCTCGACCTGTTTGTCATATCTTTAACCATGTCGCTGATTAATCGCGATCAGATCCTCGCTTTTACTATGGGACCGGCTGCGTTTTATTTCGGCGCAGCGGTAATTTTGACTATTCTTGCTGTGGAATGGCTGGACAGCCGCTTACTTTGGGATGCACATGAGTCAGGAAACGCCCGCTTCGACGACTGAAGCGCAGATTAAAAATAAACGCCGTATCTCACCTTTCTGGCTGCTGCCTTTCATCGCGCTAATGATTGCCGGTTGGCTGATTTGGGACAGTTATCAGGACCGGGGTAATACCGTCACCATCGACTTTATGTCGGCGGATGGTATTGTTCCGGGCCGTACGCCTGTTCGTTATCAGGGCGTTGAAGTCGGAACAGTGCAGGATATCAGCCTCAGCGACGATCTTCGTAAGATTGAAGTCAAGGTCAGCATCAAGTCCGATATGAAAGATGCGCTGCGCGAAGAGACTCAGTTCTGGCTGGTGACGCCAAAAGCATCGTTGGCAGGTGTCTCCGGGCTGGACGCCCTCGTCGGTGGTAACTATATCGGCATGATGCCGGGTAAAGGTAAAGAGCAGGATCACTTTGTCGCACTCGATACCCAACCGAAATATCGGCTGGACAATGGCGATCTGATGATCCACCTGCAAGCCCCCGATCTCGGTTCGCTGAACAGCGGTTCATTGGTCTATTTCCGCAAGATCCCGGTGGGAAAAGTCTACGACTATGCCATCAATCCCAACAAGCAAGGCGTGGTGATTGATGTCCTGATCGAGCGGCGTTTTACCGACCTGGTGAAAAAAGGTAGCCGTTTCTGGAACGTTTCCGGCGTTGATGCCAACGTCAGTATCAGTGGCGCGAAGGTGAAACTGGAAAGTCTGGCGGCACTGGTTAACGGTGCGATTGCCTTCGATTCACCAGAAGAGTCGAAACCTGCCGAGGCGGAAGATACCTTTGGTCTGTATGAAGATCTGGCCCACAGCCAGCGTGGCGTAATAATAAAACTGGAACTGCCGAGTGGGGCAGGATTAACCGCCGACTCGACGCCGTTAATGTATCAGGGGCTGGAAGTCGGACAGCTGACTAAACTGGATTTAAATCCTGGTGGTAAAGTCACCGGAGAAATGACCGTTGATCCCAGCGTCGTTACGCTGTTACGGGAAAATACCCGCATCGAATTACGCAACCCGAAATTATCCCTTAGCGATGCCAATCTCAGCGCCTTGCTGACTGGCAAAACCTTCGAGTTGGTACCCGGCGATGGCGAGCCACGCAAAGAGTTCGTTGTTGTGCCAGGCGAAAAAGCACTGCTGCATGAACCTGATGTTCTGACGCTGACCCTGACCGCACCGGAAAGTTACGGTATTGATGCGGGTCAGCCGCTCATTCTTCACGGCGTGCAGGTAGGCCAGGTTATCGATCGTAAACTCACCAGCAAAGGCGTCACCTTTACCGTCGCCATCGAGCCTCAGCATCGAGAACTGGTAAAAGGCGATAGCAAATTTGTCGTCAACAGCCGTGTCGACGTGAAGGTGGGGCTGGATGGCGTTGAGTTTCTCGGTGCCAGCGCCTCAGAATGGATTAACGGCGGGATACGTATTCTGCCGGGCGATAAAGGCGAGATGAAAGCCAGCTATCCACTGTATGCCAATCTGGAAAAAGCGCTGGAGAACAGCCTTAGCGATTTACCCACCACAACCGTGAGTTTGAGTGCAGAGACGCTGCCGGATGTGCAGGCAGGATCGGTAGTGCTCTACCGTAAATTTGAAGTTGGTGAAGTTATTACCGTCCGTCCGCGAGCTAACGCGTTTGATATCGATCTGCATATTAAGCCGGAGTATCGCAACCTTCTGACCAGCAATAGCGTGTTCTGGGCAGAAGGCGGGGCGAAAGTTCAGCTGAATGGTAGTGGCCTGACCGTACAGGCATCCCCGCTCTCCAGAGCATTAAAGGGAGCCATTAGCTTCGATAACCTCAGCGGTGCCAGCGCCAGTCAGCGTAAAGGCGACAAACGAATTCTGTATGCTTCCGAAACAGCGGCCCGTGCGGTTGGTGGGCAGATTACGCTTCACGCTTTCGATGCCGGAAAACTGGCGGTCGGGATGCCAATTCGCTATCTCGGTATTGATATCGGGCAAATCCAGACGCTGGATCTGATTACCGCGCGCAATGAAGTACAGGCAAAGGCGGTGCTCTATCCGGAATATGTCCAGACCTTTGCTCGCGGTGGTACGCGCTTCTCAGTGGTCACACCGCAAATTTCGGCAGCTGGCGTTGAGCATCTTGATACTATCCTCCAGCCGTATATCAACGTCGAACCAGGCCGGGGCAATCCTCGCCGCGACTTTGAATTACAAGAGGCCACCATTACTGATTCGCGTTACCTGGATGGCTTAAGCATTATTGTTGAAGCGCCGGAAGCCGGTTCGTTAGGCATCGGTACGCCTGTGCTGTTCCGTGGTCTGGAAGTCGGTACGGTTACAGGAATGACGCTGGGGACATTGTCAGATCGCGTGATGATTGCGATGCGCATCAGTAAACGCTATCAACACCTGGTGCGTAACAATTCCGTCTTCTGGTTGGCATCGGGTTACAGTCTGGACTTTGGTCTGACGGGCGGCGTAGTGAAAACCGGCACCTTTAACCAGTTTATCCGTGGCGGCATCGCCTTCGCCACGCCTCCGGGGACGCCACTGGCACCGAAAGCCCAGGAAGGCAAGCACTTCCTGTTGCAGGAAAGTGAACCGAAAGAGTGGCGTGAATGGGGTACTGCGCTTCCCAAATAATGCCCACTGCTCCGGCGTGCCTGCGCCGGAGCGTTTATGCTAAACTGCGCGCCTGTTTTTTTGCCAGTGGTATATGCTCGTGGCCCAACACACCGTTTATTTCCCGGACGCCTTTCTGACGCAAATGCGCGAAGCGATGCCTTCGACGCTCTCTTTTGATGATTTTCTTGCCGCCTGTCAGCGCCCGTTGCGCCGCAGCATTCGCGTTAATACGCTGAAAATCTCCGTTGCTGATTTCCTGCAATTAACCGCTCCTTATGGCTGGACGCTTACGCCAATTCCGTGGTGTGAAGAAGGTTTCTGGATTGAACGCGACAATGAAGATGCATTGCCATTGGGTAGTACCGCCGAGCATTTAAGCGGCCTGTTTTATATTCAGGAAGCCAGTTCAATGTTGCCCGTCGCCGCCTTGTTTGCTGACGGTAATGCACCACAGCGGGTGATGGATGTCGCTGCTGCGCCAGGCTCCAAAACGACGCAAATTGCCGCACGGATGAATAACGAAGGGGCAATCCTTGCCAATGAGTTTTCCGCCAGTCGGGTAAAAGTGTTACATGCCAATATCAGCCGCTGTGGCATCAGTAATGTTGCGCTCACACATTTTGATGGCCGCGTGTTTGGTGTGGCAGTGCCAGAAATGTTCGATGCCATTTTGCTGGACGCTCCCTGCTCTGGCGAAGGCGTGGTGCGTAAAGATCCCGATGCGCTAAAAAACTGGTCACCAGAAAGCAATCAGGAAATCGCAGCTACACAACGGGAGCTTATCGACAGCGCCTTTCATGCATTACGTCCTGGTGGTACGCTGGTTTACTCGACCTGTACCTTAAACAGGGAAGAAAACGAAGCCGTTTGCATGTGGCTGAAAGAGACTTACCCTGACGCAGTAGAGTTTTTACCACTTGGCGAGCTCTTCCCTGCTGCAAACAAAGCGCTGACCGAAGAAGGCTTTTTGCATGTTTTCCCACAAATTTACGACTGCGAAGGCTTCTTCGTTGCTCGTCTGCGTAAAACTCAGGCCATTCCCGCCTTACCCGCCCCCAAATACAAAGTCGGTAATTTTCCGTTCAGCCCGGTGAAAGATCGCGAAGCTGGACAAATTCGTCAGGCGGCTGCAGGTGTTGGCTTAAACTGGGATGAAAACCTGCGCCTCTGGCAGCGTGACAAAGAACTGTGGTTGTTCCCGGTGGGCATTGAAGCCCTGATCGGTAAAGTCCGATTTTCTCGCTTGGGGATTAAACTTGCCGAAACGCACAACAAAGGTTATCGCTGGCAGCATGAAGCAGTTATTGCCCTTGCCACCCCCGACAATGTGAACGCTTTTGAACTGACACCGCAGGAAGCGGAGGAGTGGTATCGCGGGCGCGATGTTTACCCGCAAGCCGCGCCAGTGGCGGATGACGTGTTGGTTACTTTCCAGCATCAGCCGATTGGTTTAGCCAAACGGATTGGTTCGCGACTGAAAAACAGCTACCCGCGTGAACTGGTGCGGGACGGGAAACTTTTTACCAGTAACGCATGACAGCGCACAAAAAAAGCGCACTTTTTGACTGGCACATTCGGCGGCCTCAACTAGGCTGAAAAATGGTGCGATCGGACTGGTCGTACCACAATCGGCAGCTAAATGGAGAGCACGAAGATGAAAACCAGTGTGCGCATAGGCGCTTTTGAAATCGACGACGGCGAATTACACGGTGAATCGCCGGGTGATCGAACGTTAACCATTCCTTGTAAATCTGACCCCGATTTATGTATGCAACTGGATGCCTGGGATGCTGAAACCAGTATCCCTGCCCTGCTAAATGGCGAACACTCTATCCTTTACCGTACCCGTTACGATCAACAATCTGATGCCTGGATTATGCGTCTTGCCTGATCCAAAAAGAACCCGTCGGCATGGCGGGTTATTTGTCCTGGTTATTCCCCCGTTGTAAAATCTCTCCTAAACTTAACGGTACGGCACCACACTTCGGGGATGAAATGTTCGCGCTGGTACTTTTTGTTTGCTACCTGGATGGCGGTTGTGAAGATATTGTTGTGGATGTCTACAACACGGAACAGCAGTGTCTTCATTCTATGAGCGATCAACGGATCCGCCAGGGCGGTTGTTTTCCGATTGAGGATTTTATAGATGGTTTCTGGCGACCTGCGCAGGAGTACGGTGATTTTTAATTATTGCAATTGCACAAGAGTCAGTTCGCCCCCAAAGACAGCACCGGTATCAATATAATGCAGGTTGCCAATATCCACGCGATGTCGCAACGGTGTATGACCAAACCAGAAATGATCAGCACCTGTAATTCCCTGCCCTTTTGGGCGTTCACCTAATCGTGAGCGGCTCCACAAGACCTGATGCAAATCAACGTCCTTTTGCCATTCATAAACATCATCTGGATAATCGGCATGAGCAATAACATGTTTGCCGGTGCGGCTGTGTACTTCAAGAATAAAGGGCAAATGCTGACATTTTTCCAGCGCCGTTTTCGCTTGTTTCTGTTGATTATCTGCCAGCGCAATAAACCAGTCGCCGCCATTCATCAACCACAAAGACATCTGCTGGGATGCCAGCGCATCCATCGCCATCTGTTCATGATTGCCTCTTACCGCACGAACCCAATGTTGTTCCAGTAACTGCAGACAACGTAAACTTTGCGGCCCACGATCGATAACGTCTCCCACTGAGATAAGTAAATCTCGCCACGGATCAAAACGACAATGCCATAATTTGCGGCGCAACTGCTCAAGACAACCGTGTATATCGCCAGAAAGCCAGATATGTCGCCATTGATGACCCGCAATTCTCTGATAAACGGGCGCAGGCTGTTTCATCAATATTTTCCTCCCGCGCTAAAGATCACATAATCTTAACAAGAATGTTAAAAAACGCTGGACTCAGACAGTAGAGTGTGTGTTATGGTTGACTATAAAGTCAGCGAAGGAAATGCTTCTGGCTTTTAACAGATAAAAAGAGACCGAACACGATTCCTGTATTCGGTCCAGGGAAATGGCTCTTGGGAGAGAGCCGTGCGCTAAAAGTTGGCATTAATGCAGGCTTAGTTGCCTTGCCCTTTAAGAATAGATGACGACGCCAGGTTTTCCAGTTTGCGTGCAAAATGGTCAATAAAAAGCGCGGTGGTCATCAGCTTAAATGTTAAAAACCGCCCGTTCTGGTGAAAGAACTGAGGCGGTTTTTTTATTGGAAATCAAAAGGCTATTTTAGGTAATTAACAGAGTTTTTCAGCTCGTTCTATAAACGGTGCCAGACTCATTTTTTCGCCGGGATTGTTAGGATCATCAATCTGAATCACCGAAATGGGTTGGGCTTTAGTCTTCCCACTGGCAACTTCCTTTTGTGCGATATCGTTTAAAGGATACTGCACGAGGGTACTTGGGTTGATGACATACAAAGCATTACCCGGTCGGCAAGTCAGCATCACCTCTTCGCGATTAAACGCCCATTTGTCTTTACCCACTTCAAAACGGCTGACGGTAATCACCTGCGGTGCCGCCAGCGCCGCTGCAGAACTGGTGAGTAACAGAAACGCCAGAATACTTTTTTTCATCATTTTCGTAATCCATCAAAAAGGTTCGAGAGTCGCAAGCAGGCTGATGATCACCAGCACTACCGCACCTATCGCCCATTCGAGTTTAGTCATCCACACAAACCAGGGTGCCGCACGATCTTCATCCTGCCTCATGCGCGGTACAAGAACATAACGATTAGCCAGCGCGATGACCACCATAATCATCACCAGGATAGCTTTGAGCAATAAGAGTTGGCCCCAGTAAGTCGTAAGTGTGGGGGGAAATCCGGTAATCAACAATGCATTAAGCACGCCGCTTGCCAGTACGCCGATCACCGCAAAATGCCCGCACCAGGAAAAACGCATCAGCGCCTGAATAGCCTGGTGTCGCCAACGGCCTTTGATGAGTTGCATACACCAGAGCACCGGCAGTAATCCCCCAAACCACGCCGCCGCACAAATCAGGTGAATCGCGTGATTAGTCTGATGGATTTTCGCCGTTACCCCTTCATTCAGCGTCGCATGCCCCACTCCCGCCAGCAGAATAAATTGCCCGGTAGTGAGCATAAACAGCAAACGTGGCATATTCCGCGGTTGCATAAGGGCGACGATCAACGTTACGAGGGCGAGAACAATTTGCCATAACCAGACGCCACCAAACTGCGTTTGCAAAACAGCCTGCCAAATGTTTGGCGAAAATACATCTGTCCATCCCGTTCCCATCAACCCGCCCTGAACGGCGAGCATTGCAGTGGCACTGATCAAACTCCAGACGGCAGCGTGCTGTTGTAAACGCAGAAAACGCTTCGCCAGCAAGCGACGAATCGTTAAGGGGGCCAGCCAGGCACCGTACATTGCGAAGCCAAAAACCAGCATCAGCGAGGTGAAATGGATAAATCGCAGCGCGATCCAGGTAAACGCCAGCATGATTTATTTCACGCTAAAGGTGTAGTGTCCTTTCGTTTTATGCCCGTCCACCGAAACAACATGCCAGTCAACGGTGTAGGTTCCGGGTTTCAGCGAATCGGCCAGTGGAACAATCAGTTGCTTTTGGTCCTGCTCATTTCGCTTCGCCGGTAATGTTTTAATATTTTCGTTTTTTGGCCCCGTGATTTTTGCACCGCTGAATCCTGTTTCAACACCTTCCGAGAAGTTTAAAGTGATTGCCTGCGGGGCAGCTGTCACTTGCGCGTTTGCCGCAGGATACTGATGCGTTAAATGCGCATGTGCCCAGACGGAAGGTGTCACCAACGAAGTGGTCAGGATTGCCAGCGCGTAGCGAAGGGAGCGTGCAGTTGAAACCATATTATCTATTCCTTTTTGTAATAACTTTTTTACAGAGCATAACCTTGTCTAATGTCTGAGTCGAGGATCATCAATTCCGGCTTGCCATCCAGGCTCACTCTTAGTAACTTTTGCCCGCGAATGATGAGGAGATTAAGAATGCTGAAGAATCTGGCTAAACTGGATCAAACAGAAATGGATAAAGTGAATGTCGATTTGGCGGCGGCCGGGGTGGCATTTAAAGAACGCTACAATATGCCGGTGATCGCTGAAGCGGTTGAACGTGAACAGCCTGAACATTTGCGCAGCTGGTTTCGCGAGCGGCTTATTGCCCACCGTTTGGCTTCGGTCAATCTGTCACGTTTACCTTACGAGCCCAAACTTAAATAAAACTTATACAGAGTTACACTTTCTTACATAACGCCTGCTAAATTATGAGTATTTTCTAAACCGCACCCATAATTTGTAGTCATTTTGAAAAGGAAGTCATTATGTCGTTCTGGAAAGTTGCAGCAGCGCAATATGAGCCTCGTAAAACCTCACTCACCGAACAGGTAGCTCATCATCTGGAGTTTGTGAGGGCCGCCGCCAGGCAACAATGTCAGCTGTTAGTTTTTCCATCGCTTTCTTTACTGGGGTGTGATTATTCGCGACGTGCCCTTCCTGCCCCACCCGATCTCTCACTGTTAGACCCGCTTTGTTATGCCGCAACGACCTGGCGAATGACCATCATAGCCGGCCTTCCCGTTGAATATAACGATCGCTTTATTCGTGGAATTGCGGTGTTCGCACCGTGGCGAAAAACGCCGGGGATCTACCATCAGAGTCATGGTGCATGTCTGGGCCGTCGTTCCAGAACCATCACGGTGGTAGATGAACAACCGCAAGGTATGGATATGGACCCGACCTGTTCACTGTTTACGACAGGGCAATGTCTGGGGGAACCCGACCTACTGGCATCTACCCGCCGCTTACAATTTTTTTCACATCAGTACTCCATTGCCGTGCTGATGGCAAATGCCCGTGGTAACAGTGCACTATGGGATGAACATGGTCGTCTCATCGTTCGCGCCGATCGTGGTTCATTATTGTTAGTCGGTCAGCGTTCATCACAGGGTTGGCAAGGCGATATCATTCCATTACGCTAGGCTTTTTCGGCCTGGAGCATGCCATGTTGCGCATTATCGATACAGAAACCTGCGGTTTGCAGGGAGGGATCGTTGAGATTGCCTCTGTTGATGTCATTGACGGAAAAATCGTCAACCCCATGAGCCACCTGGTGCGCCCCGATCGTCCTATTAGTCCACAAGCGATGGCGATTCATCGCATCACCGAAGCCATGGTCGCCGATAAACCGTGGATTGAAGATGTGATCCCACACTATTACGGTAGTGAATGGTATGTCGCGCATAACGCCAGCTTTGACCGCCGCGTACTGCCTGAGATGCCCGGTGAGTGGATTTGCACTATGAAACTGGCCCGTCGTTTGTGGCCAGGGATCAAGTACAGCAATATGGCGTTATATAAAACACGCAAGCTCAATGTGCAGACGCCGCCGGGCCTGCATCATCACCGCGCGTTGTATGACTGTTATATCACCGCCGCGTTGCTTATCGATATTATGAACACCTCCGGCTGGACGGCAGAACAGATGGCCGATATCACCGGACGTCCGTCGTTGATGACGACCTTCACCTTTGGCAAATACCGTGGCAAAGCGGTTTCCGACGTTGCCGAACGCGATCCGGGCTATCTGCGCTGGTTATTTAATAACCTGGACAGCATGAGCCCGGAGCTGCGTTTAACACTGAAACATTATCTGGAAAATACTTAATCCGCAGGCGTAGCGGGTAATGTTCCCTGCGCCAGCGCGACCAGAAAAGCATATTCCATCGCTACGCCTTCGTACGATTTAAAGCGACCAGATTTACCGCCATGGCCTGAGTCCATGTCGGTACAGAGCAATAAAAGATGGTCATCGGTTTTCAGCTCGCGCAATTTAGCGACCCATTTTGCCGGTTCCCAATATTGCACCTGAGAATCGTGCAAACCGGTCGTTACCAGTAAATGCGGATAAGCCTGTGCGGTGACGTTGTCATATGGGCTGTAGCTTTTCATATACTCGTAATATTGCGGATCCTGCGGATTCCCCCACTCTTCAAACTCACCAGTGGTAAGAGGAATTGATTCATCAAGCATTGTTGTTACAACATCAACAAACGGTACCTGGGCGATAACGCCGTGGAATAATTCAGGGCGTGCATTAATCGCAACGCCCATCAACATGCCCCCCGCACTCCCGCCCATCGCATAACAAAGCGAAGGAGAGCCATAGCCCAGTTTTAACAATGCATCGCAGGCATCAAGATAATCATTAAACGTATTTTTCTTCTTCAGAAATTTTCCGTCTTCGTACCATTGTTGCCCCAGCTCACCACCGCCGCGAACATGGACAATGGCGTAGACAAAGCCACGATCTAACAAACTCAAGCGGCTAAAACTGAAATCGGCATCAATACTTGCGCCGTAAGAACCATAGCCATACACCAGCAGCGGGTTGTGTCCTTTGCGAAAATGTTTGCGATGATAGACCAGCGAAACCGGAACTTCGACGCCATCACGGGCGACTATCCACAGGTGTTCACTGCGGTAATTCGCCGCATCAAAACCAGGAACTTCCGTTTGTTTTAATACACGACGCTCACCGGTATCCATATCCAGTTCAAACAAAGTGTCTGGTGTGGTCATGGAAGAATAACCATAACGCAATCGCGCGGTTTCAGATTCTGGATTGTAGGCAATCCAGGTCACATAGGCCGGATCATCAAAGGCAATACCAATGACTTCCCGGGTCTTGCGGTTAATTTGGCACAAACTGGTTAACCCGCGCTGACGCTCTTCAACCACCAGCCAGTCGGTAAACAGCGTAAACCCTTCCAGCATGATGTTTTCGCGTGGCGGAATTAACTCTTCCCACTGTTGCTCATCACGCATACGGGTACGGTATAAGCCAAAGTTTTTGCCGTTGCGGTTGGAACGCAGATAAAACCGATGCTGGTAGTGATCAAGGCTGTATTCGTGATCTTTGCGGCGCGGCAGAAAAACAAACGGCTCGGCATCGGCCATTTCCGCGTCCAGCAGGCGAACTTCACTGGTGGTGGCGCTGGCCAAATGAATGACTACATAGTGCTTCGACGTCGTTTTATGCAGGCTGACGTAATAGGTATCGTCTTTTTCTTCGTAGATCAGTTTATCTTGCGATGCTGGAGTACCGATAGCGTGACGCCAGACCTGATAAGGCAGCAGCGTCACTGGATGCTTGCGAACATAGTAGAAAGTCCAGGAGTCATTTGCCCAGACAAAGCTGGGTTCAACGTTATCCAGCAGTTCCGGGTACCAGTTACCTGTTTCCAGATTACGAAAACGAATGCCGTACTGGCGTCGGGAAAGAAAATCTTCTGCCAGCGCCATAATGGTGTTATCGGGCGTAATCGCCATTCCGCCCATCGAATAAAACTCACTATGAGCCGCGCGCTTGTTGGCATCGAGCAATATTTCCCACTCGTCCCACTCTTCACTGAACGCCGATTGACGCTGGTAGATAGCATATTCACAGCCTGGTTCATAAATATGCCGATAGCGGTAGCCATTTTTGATGTAGGGCGCAGAAACTTCTCTTTGCGGAATGCGGTCGATGATTTCCTTTAAGATGCGATCCTGCAAGGCTTGTTGTGAGGCCATCACCCGATGACCGTAACTATTTTCTTGTTGCAGGTAGTCCAGGACTTCCGGCTGAGAACGCGTATCGTCCCGCAGCCAGTAGTAATTATCGATGCGCGTATCGCCATGAAGCGTCATGGCGTGGGGAATGCGGGCGGCTTTTGGTAGCATGTTATTGTTCTTTCTGGTTGAAACATCTTATAAGGGTGGCAAAACTCACCGGGGATGCAAGCGAAACAGGGCAGTCATTGCTTAGATGATGACAGGTAATGGCGCGAATATCGAATGTTATGCAGACAGAGAAAATCAGCCTGTTCAAATGGCTGTGCGGTTCTGGATAGCCCGAAATAGTCAACTTCAGGCTATCCAGAGAGCGGGATTATTCCGCCAAAGTGCGTTTTTGCTGTTCGAGATCGCGTTCAATGCCTTCACGAACATCCTGGGGGATTTTCAGCGCGTCACCCAGTGCATTCAGGTAACTGCGTTCCATAAAATGGTCAATATCAATAGCCGCGCAACTCAGGAAATAGATTTCCAGCGCCTCTTCTTCATTGCGGACCCCGGTAGCCAGGCGTTGTGGATCCAGCGGTTGTTCGATTGCCTGCTCAATGAGTACACGCCCCTGCTCTTCCACGCCGGCTTCACGCAATTGCTGGTCGATTGCCGCACGTTCTTTGGCATCAATATGACCATCACTTTTAGCGGCAAAGACCAGCGCAAGGATCAAACGTTCTGTACGCTCATCCAGCGGCGTACTTTGCGCGCCAAACTGCGGTTCGTCCTGATGCGCCGCGCGAATTTTATCTTTGTATTTATTCCACAGCACCGTACCCGCTACCGCTCCGCCGCCAACCAGTAACGCGTTGGTGCCATATTTCGTAAGAAGTTTACGTGCTGATTTATTTGCGACCAGCAGCCCAGCCAGTCCGCCTAATGCGCCTGGCACTAACAGTTTGCCCAATCCCTGATCCGCAGACGAGGAGGTAGAAGAACTGCTTTGCCCAAGCAGGGATTGCAGTTGATTTAACCAGTTAGCCATATTTGCTCCTCAATAACCATTTTTAGTGCCTGTAGCATAGCGGATGAGGATGTCAGAAAATGTATATCGAGACAAAAGATGCGCAAATAAGCGGGGCGGTAGGCCGTTATTCAAAGAAATTCGCGCCAGGTAAGGTATTTACTGTATATCAGGTGATAAGGGTATTTTAGGTGAAAGTAGTTTGTCGTTTTGAGTGGCATTGTTTGATGCTGATTGCCCGATGCGACGCTGTTGCGTCTTCTCAGGCCTACGATTGTGGTGCGTTCTGGGGCGGACAAGGCACTCGCGCCGCATCCGCCAACGGTCAATCGAATTATCAGAAGCCATTAACGCCGCTGATATTCCGCCATTCCCGCTTTGCAGTCCACGCTGACCTGGTAATGAATATCGGCACTTTTACCACGCACGGTTAGCGGTACTGACCATTTATCATCTTTACCCTGAATGTCCTGCAAACTGACCCAAGCCACGGGATCGGCCTGACCGACAATTTTTTGATCATCTGCCCAACGCGCCACGCGATTTTGTTGATAATCACGTTTTACGCTCGCGGCAATTCCGGCAGCATCCAGACCTTCACACTTTGGGAAAGTGACCGACTTGCTGATTTCATTATTGGCAGCGAAAACTGATGCGCAGGCAGAAACCAACAACAGCCCTAAAAACGCCCCTCTTTTTTTCATGTTTTTCTCCATAGCACAATGATTCAGGAGAAAGCATGGTACAAATTGTCAGGAGCGCAAGTTGCTTCAGGCCGCGTGTGAGGCATCTTCCTCTTCGGATTCAGCACCGACGACCTGTGGGGACGGTAATTTGCCGGTTTTCAGAATGGTGCTCAGCACATCTTTTTGTTCTGCCAGCCATAGCGAAAGGGCTTCACGTTGCTCGTCTTCCATTTGCACTGGAGAATTTGTCAGCCAGGTGTCAAGCAGATCCGCCGTATCAAGCATTTTGTCATAAGCATCGGCTTCCTTTTTGCTGGTAAACGACATTTTCTCTTCGCCCTCACGAATGACTACGTATTTAACTTCAACCGCCATTTGCAGCCTCTCATAATAACTGTGATTTTATACAGTATATTTCTTTTCGGTTGAGAAATCAACATCAGCAATAAAGACACACGCAAACGTTTTCGTTTATACTGCGCGCGGAATTAATCAGGGGATATTCGTTATGACGTTATTAGGCACTGCGCTGCGTCCGGCAGCAACTCGCGTGATGTTATTAGGCTCCGGTGAACTGGGTAAAGAAGTGGCAATCGAGTGTCAGCGTCTCGGCGTAGAGGTGATTGCCGTCGATCGCTATTCCGACGCACCAGCCATGCATGTCGCGCATCGCTCCCATGTCATTAATATGCTTGATGGTGATGCATTACGCCGTGTGGTTGAACTGGAAAAACCACATTATATCGTGCCGGAGATCGAAGCTATTGCCACCGATATGCTGATCCAACTTGAAGAGGAAGGACTGAATGTTGTCCCCTGCGCTCGCGCAACGAAATTAACGATGAATCGCGAGGGTATCCGTCGCCTGGCGGCAGAAGAGCTGCAGCTGCCCACTTCCACTTATCGTTTTGCCGATAGCGAAAGCCTTTTCCGCGAGGCGATTGCCGCCATTGGCTATCCCTGCATTGTAAAACCGGTGATGAGCTCTTCCGGCAAGGGGCAGACGTTTATTCGCTCTGCAGAGCAACTTGCTCAGGCATGGGAATACGCTCAGCAAGGCGGTCGCGCCGGAGCGGGCCGCGTAATTGTTGAAGGCGTCGTTAAGTTTGACTTCGAAATTACCCTGCTAACCGTCAACGCGGTGGATGGCGTCCATTTCTGTGCACCAGTAGGTCATCGCCAGGAAGATGGCGACTACCGTGAATCCTGGCAACCACAGCAAATGAGCCCGCTTGCCCTTGAACGTGCGCAGGAGATTGCCCGTAAAGTGGTGCTGGCACTGGGCGGTTATGGGTTGTTTGGTGTCGAGCTATTTGTCTGTGGTGATGAGGTGATTTTCAGTGAGGTCTCCCCTCGTCCACATGATACCGGGATGGTGACGTTAATTTCTCAAGATCTCTCAGAGTTTGCCCTGCATGTACGTGCCTTCCTCGGACTTCCGGTTGGCGGGATCCGTCAGTATGGTCCTGCAGCTTCTGCCGTTATTCTGCCACAACTGACCAGTCAGAATGTCACGTTTGATAATGTGCAGAATGCCGTAGGCGCAGATTTGCAGATTCGTTTATTTGGTAAGCCGGAAATTGATGGCAGCCGTCGTCTGGGTGTTGCGCTGGCGACCGCTGAGAGTGTTGTTGACGCCATTGAACGCGCGAAGCACGCCGCCGGACAGGTAAAAGTACAGGGTTAAACCCGGCAAAAAAACGCTACAAAAATGCCCGATCCTCGATCGGGCATTTTGACTTTTACAGCTTAGCGCCTTCTACAGCTTCACGCGCCAGCTTAGTAATGCGGTCGTAATCGCCCGCTTCCAGCGCATCTGCCGGAACCAGCCAGGAACCACCGATGCACAGCACGCTTTTCAGCGCCAGGTAGTCACGGTAGTTAGCCGGAGAAATACCACCCGTTGGGCAGAAACGGACCTGGGAGAACGGACCCGCGATCGCCTGCAGGGCTTTCACGCCGCCGTTAGCTTCAGCCGGGAAGAATTTGAACTCTTTCAAACCGTAGTCCATACCCAGCATCAGTTCGGAAACAGTGCTGATCCCCGGAATCAGAGGAATAGTCCCTTCGGTAGCAGCTTTCAGCAGCGGCTCGGTCAGACCCGGGCTAATTGCGAACTGTGCACCCGCTTCAGTGACTTCTGCCAGCTGCTGTGGATTCAGCACCGTACCGGCACCCACAATCGCTTCAGGCACTTCTTTGGCGATAGCACGGATAGCGTCAACTGCACACTCGGTACGCAGAGTCACTTCCAGAACGCGCACCCCACCAGCAACCAACGCTTTTGCCATCGGCACCGCGTGTTCCAGTTTTTTTACCACGATAACCGGTACAACCGGGCCGGTGGTCAGGATTGATTCTGCACTTGTTTTCCAGTTTTTCATCAGAGTTTTCTCTCGCCTGATTACAAATTTGTCGTCTTAAAAAGTGATACAGGTTGCGCCCTGTTCGGCACCGGACAGTTTTTCACGCAAGGCGCTGAATAATTCACGTCCTGTTCCCACGCGTGACGCGCTCAGGTCAGGAATGTGCGGTTCGCGAGCAGCCAGTTCCGCTTCGTCTACCAGCAGCGTCAGTTCGCCTGTCTGTCCATTCACACGAATGATGTCCCCGTCGCGCACTTTTGCCAGCAGCCCGCCATCGTAGGCTTCTGGTGTTACGTGGATAGCTGACGGCACTTTACCTGAAGCGCCGGAGAGTCGTCCATCGGTAACTAACGCAATTTTGAAACACCGGTCCAATAATACACCAAGTGGCGGCATGAGTTTATGTAATTCTGGCATTCCGTTCGCTTTTGGCCCCTGATGACGGACAACAACGACACAATCGCGGTCCAGCAAACCCGCTTCAAAGGCCGGCATAACGTCATGCTGGCTTTCAAAAACAACCGCTGGCGCTTCAATCACCTGGTTCTCAACCGGCACGGCAGAGGTTTTCATAACCGCACGGCCCAGGTTACCGCTTAACACTTTTGTCCCACCATGATGAGAGAAAGGTTGTTCGAAGGAAGCGATCACATTGCCGTCGAGTGATTTTTCCGCCCCTTCCCGCCAGTCCAGTTCACCATTATTCAGCCATGGTTCAAGCGTATAACGAGACAGACCAAAGCCTGCCACCGTATTGACATCTTCATGCAGCAGACCTGCTTTGAGCAGTTCACGCACCAGAACCGGTACGCCACCTGCCGCCTGGAAGTGGTTAATATCGGCCGGACCGTTCGGGTAGAGACGTGCCATCAGCGGTACAACATCAGAAAGGTCAGAGAAGTCATCCCAGTTAATCTGAATACCGGCCGCGCGCGCCATCGCCACCAGGTGCATGGTGTGGTTAGTGGAACCACCGGTCGCCAGCAGTGCAACAATACCGTTCACCACCACTTTCTCATCGATCATCTTACCGATCGGCATCCATTCATTACCATTACCGGTCATGCGTGTAACCTGACGCGCAGCGGCAGCGGTCAAAGCATCGCGCAGCGGAGAGTCCGGATGAACAAAAGAAGAGCCTGGCAACTGCATCCCCATAAACTCCACCACCATCTGGTTGGTGTTGGCAGTACCGTAGAAAGTACATGTTCCCGGCGCATGATAAGACGCGGCTTCTGACTCCAGTAGGGCCATGCGGTCCACTTTACCTTCGGCATAAAGCTGGCGAATACGCACTTTTTCTTTATTTGGCAAACCGCTTGCCATCGGTCCAGACGGTACAAACACCGCAGGCAAATGACCAAACGACAGGGCTGCCATCGTCAGACCCGGGACAATCTTGTCGCACACCCCGAGGAACAGAGCACCATCAAACATGTTATGGGACAGCCCGACCGCCGCAGACATCGCTATCACTTCGCGGCTTAGCAGCGACAATTCCATTCCATCCTGCCCCTGGGTGACACCATCACACATCGCCGGAACACCGCCCGCAACCTGACCAACCGCATTCGCTTCATGCAGGGCTTTACGAATGATTTCTGGATAGTGTTCATAAGGCTGGTGCGCGGAGAGCATGTCGTTATAGGAGGTGATGATGGCGATATTGTTACGCAACATGCTTTTCAAAGAGGCTTTGTCTTCTGGCTGGCAGGCAGCGAAACCGTGTGCCAGGTTACCGCATGCCAACTGCGAACGATGAACGGTCGACGTTTTCGCTTGTTCTATCCGGGCGAGATAAGCAGAGCGAGTCTCGCGCGAACGTTCAATGATTCGATTTGTTACGCGTAACATTTGTGGATTCATAAAGGCTCCTGAAATTGAGTTGTCAGAGCAGGATGATTCACAACGCGTTTCATTCAGAGGATTTATGAGTGAAACGCCTGTAACCGGAGCTCATAGGGCAAAAACGTTTCAGTCAGTGTAATAAAAAAAGCCTCGTGGGTGAATCCGCACGAGGCCTGAAAGTGTAAAAATTGTTCTACAATCTGCGCAAGATCATGTTACCGGTAAAATAACCATAAAGGATAAGCGCAGATATTACTCAAACTCATTCCAGGAACGACCATCACGGGTAATCATCGCCACCGAGGCAACGGGTCCCCAGGTTCCGGCCTGATACGGTTTCGGCGCATCATTGTCCATCGCCCACGCCTCAGTAATGGAGTCTACCCATTTCCAGGCTTCTTCCACTTCGTCGCGACGTACAAACAGTGCCTGAATACCACGCATGGTTTCCAGCAGCAAACGTTCATAGGCATCCGCCAGATGCGTCTGATTAAAGGTTTCTGAATAGCTCAGATCCAGCTTGGTGATTTGCAGGTTATGTTTGTGGTCAAGGCCAGGAACTTTATTCAGTACCTGGATATCCACGCCTTCATCAGGTTGCAGACGGATAGTCAGTTTATTCTGCGGCAGATCCTGCCACGATTCTTTAAACAGATTCAGTTCAGGTGTTTTGAAATAGACCACGACTTCAGAACATTTGGTCGGCAGACGTTTACCAGTACGCAGGTAGAATGGCACACCGGCCCAGCGCCAGTTATCAATGTCGACGCGGATCGCCACGAAAGTTTCTGTATTGCTGCTCTTGTTCGCGCCCTCTTCTTCCAGATATCCCGGCACTTTTTTGCCCTGGGCGAAGCCCGCAGTATATTGCCCGCGTACGGTTTTTTCGCGTACGTTGGAGCGGTCGATGCGGCGCAGAGACTTCAGTACTTTCACTTTTTCATCGCGGATGCTGTCTGCGCTCAGGTCAGACGGCGGAGACATCGCAATCATGCAAAGAATTTGCAGCAGGTGGTTCTGGATCATGTCGCGCATCTGACCGGCTTTATCAAAATAGCCCCAGCGCCCTTCGATCCCCACTTCTTCTGCCACGGTAATCTCAACATGATCAATGGTGCGATTGTCCCAGTTATTCACAAACAGGGAGTTAGCAAAACGCAGCGCCAACAGGTTCAGCACCGTTTCTTTACCAAGATAGTGGTCGATACGGTAAACCTGGCACTCCTCGAAGTATTCGCCAACCTGATCATTGATTTCCTGCGAGGTCGCCAGCGACGTCCCCAGCGGTTTCTCCATGACTACGCGTGCCGGTTTAGCATTCAGTTTTGCCTCGCCAAGCCCTTTGCAAATTGCGCCAAAAGTGCTGGGCGGCATGGCAAAGTAGTTAATGGTGATACGATTTTTTTGATCCAGCATCGCGCCGAGACGGCTGAATGCAGCAGTGTCATTGACATCGAGATTACAAAAATCCAGACGTGCACTCAGGGTGTCCCATAAACCTTCATCAATGGTTTCTTTCATGAAAGTTTCGAGCGCCTCGCGGACAACTTTGGTATATGCCGCTTTATCCCAGTCAGCACGCCCTACGCCGATAATCCGGGTGTCCGGGTTGAGCTGACCGGCTTTTTCCAGTTGATACAGGGAAGGCAGCAATTTACGACGCGCAAGGTCGCCTTTCGCGCCGAAAATGACCAGGTCACAGGCCTGGGCTGTTTGCGTTACCGCCATGTCATTCTCCTTAAGTTAACTAACCCGGTACTTAAGCCAGGGTATACTTGTAATTTTCTTACGGTGCACTGTACTGCTTTTACGAGCTTGCGAAAACTGTAAACGCTTATCCACCCGTGCGATTACGGGAAAAGCGCGCAAAGTGCGGCAAAACTGATAAAAAAATCATCGTTTTCCATTGGGTAAAAATCTGACACTGATCATGTTATGAAAAAAAATAACAACTTTTTTATCTGCTTTTGTCATTAACACGGCACACAGGCGTAATATCTGACAAAACTGCATTTCGATTTCTTTCAGTGCGGAAATCGTCATTACCCGTGAGTCTCTTTACATCATGAATATGCTGGAAAAAATCCAGTCTCAGCTGGAACATTTGAGCAAATCAGAGCGCAAAGTTGCCGAGGTCATTCTGGCTTCGCCCGATAACGCGATCCATTCGAGTATTGCTGCTATGGCACTGGAAGCCAATGTTAGCGAACCGACGGTGAATCGTTTCTGTCGCAGCATGGACACGCGCGGTTTTCCTGATTTTAAACTTCATCTGGCACAGAGTCTGGCGAATGGCACTCCCTATGTTAATCGCAATGTCAATGAAGATGACAGCGTTGAATCATACACAGGGAAAATATTTGAGTCCGCAATGGCAACGCTTGATCATGTCCGTCATTCACTGGATAAATCTGCCATCAACCGCGCCGTCGACTTGCTCACTCAGGCAAAAAAAATCGCCTTTTTCGGATTAGGCTCTTCAGCCGCCGTTGCCCACGATGCGATGAATAAGTTCTTTCGTTTTAATGTTCCGGTGGTGTACTCCGATGATATCGTGCTGCAACGCATGAGTTGTATGAATTGTAGCGACGGAGACGTGGTGGTGCTGATTTCTCACACTGGAAGAACAAAAAATCTGGTCGAGCTGGCGCAGCTGGCACGCGAAAACGACGCCATGGTGATTGCCCTCACCTCTGCGGGTACCCCGCTCGCCCGGGAAGCAACGCTGGCAATTACCCTCGACGTACCGGAAGATACTGACATTTATATGCCCATGGTTTCTCGACTTGCACAGCTGACCGTGATAGATGTGCTGGCGACAGGATTTACTTTGCGACGCGGTGCAAAATTCAGAGATAACTTGAAGCGGGTCAAAGAAGCGCTGAAGGAATCGCGTTTTGATAAGCAGTTACTTAATTTAAGTGACGATCGCTAAAAACGACTGTCACTGTCCTAATCTTATACGACATCCGAATGAGATTAATTTATCGCCATCGCGGCGTTATTTCATTCGGATTTCATGTTCAAGCAACACCTGGTTGTTTCAGTCAACGGAGTATTACATGTCCAGAAGGCTTCGCAGAACAAAAATCGTTACCACGTTAGGCCCAGCAACAGATCGCGATAATAATCTTGAAAAAGTTATCGCGGCGGGTGCCAACGTTGTACGTATGAACTTTTCTCACGGCTCGCCTGAAGATCACAAAATGCGCGCGGATAAAGTTCGTGAGATTGCCGCAAAACTGGGGCGTCATGTGGCTATTCTGGGTGACCTCCAGGGGCCCAAAATCCGTGTATCCACCTTTAAAGAAGGCAAAGTTTTCCTCAATATTGGGGATAAATTCCTGCTCGACGCCAACCTGGGTAAAGGTGAAGGCGACAAAGAAAAAGTCGGTATCGACTACAAAGGCCTGCCTGCTGACGTCGTGCCTGGTGACATCCTGCTGCTGGACGATGGTCGCGTCCAGTTAAAAGTACTGGAAGTTCAGGGCATGAAAGTGTTCACCGAAGTCACCGTCGGTGGTCCCCTCTCCAACAATAAAGGTATCAACAAACTTGGCGGCGGTTTGTCGGCTGAAGCGCTGACCGAAAAAGACAAAGCAGACATTAAGACTGCGGCGTTGATTGGCGTAGATTACCTGGCTGTCTCCTTCCCACGCTGTGGCGAAGATCTGAACTATGCCCGTCGCCTGGCACGCGATGCAGGATGTGATGCGAAAATTGTTGCCAAGGTTGAACGTGCGGAAGCCGTTTGCAGCCAGGATGCAATGGATGAAATCATCCTCGCCTCTGACGTGGTAATGGTTGCACGTGGCGACCTCGGTGTGGAAATTGGCGACCCGGAACTGGTCGGCATTCAGAAAGCGTTGATCCGTCGTGCGCGTCAGCTAAACCGAGCGGTAATCACGGCGACCCAGATGATGGAGTCAATGATTACTAACCCGATGCCGACGCGTGCAGAAGTCATGGACGTAGCAAACGCCGTTCTGGATGGTACTGACGCTGTGATGCTGTCTGCAGAAACTGCCGCTGGGCAGTATCCGTCAGAAACCGTTGCAGCCATGGCGCGCGTTTGCCTGGGTGCGGAAAAAATCCCGAGCATCAACGTTTCTAAACACCGTCTGGACGTTCAGTTCGACAATGTGGAAGAAGCTATTGCCATGTCAGCAATGTACGCAGCTAACCACCTGAAAGGCGTTACGGCGATCATCACCATGACCGAATCGGGTCGTACCGCGCTGATGACCTCCCGTATCAGCTCTGGTCTGCCAATTTTCGCCATGTCGCGCCATGAACGTACGCTGAACCTGACTGCTCTCTATCGTGGCGTTACGCCGGTGCACTTTGATAGCGCTAATGACGGCGTAGCAGCTGCCAGCGAAGCGGTTAATCTGCTGCGCGATAAAGGTTACTTGATGTCTGGTGACCTGGTGATTGTCACCCAGGGCGACGTGATGAGTACCGTGGGTTCTACTAATACCACGCGTATTTTAACGGTAGAGTAAGTACGTTGCCGGATGCGGCGAAAACGCCACATCCGGCCTACAGTTCAATGATAGTTCAACAGATTTCGAATATTCTGAAGCAAACTTGAACTTATCATCAGGCGAAGGCCTCTCCTCGCGAGAGGCTTTTTTATTTGATGGGATAAAGATCTTTGCGCTTATACGGCTGGATTTCGCCCGGTTTGCGAGTTTTCAGCAATTTTAGTATCCAGGTGTATTGTTCTGGTCGCGGACCAACAAAAATCTCGACTTCTTCATTCATCCGCCGCGCAATCGTATGATCATCCGCCTCTAACAGATCATCCATCGGTGGGCGCACCTGAATCGTCAGACGATGCGTCTTGCCATCATAAATCGGAAACAGCGGTACAACGCGCGCACGGCACACTTTCATCAAACGACCAATCGCGGGCAACGTCGCTTTATAGGTGGCAAAGAAATCCACAAATTCGCTGTGCTCTGGGCCATGATCCTGATCGGGTAAATAATATCCCCAGTACCCCTGACGTACCGACTGGATGAATGGTTTAATACCGTCATTTCTCGCATGCAGACGACCGCCAAAGCGACGACGCACCGTGTTCCAGACATAATCAAAAACCGGGTTGCCCTGATTATGGAACATCGCTGCCATTTTCTGCCCTTGCGAGGCCATCAGCATGGCAGGAATATCGACGGCCCAACCGTGCGGCACCAGAAAGATAACTTTCTCGTTATTACGCCGCATCTCTTCGATGATCTCCAGCCCTTGCCAGTCAACGCGCGGCTGAATTTTCTCCGGCCCGCGTATTGCCAACTCAGCCATCATTGCCATCGCTTGCGGCGCGGTGGCAAACATCTCATCAACAATCGCTTCGCGTTCAGCTTCACTACGTTCTGGAAAGCAGAGCGACAGATTGATTAACGCACGACGGCGTGAGCTTTTTCCCAGTCGTCCGGCAAAACGTCCCAGCCGTGCCAGAATGGGATCACGGAACTTTGGCGGCGTTAAAGCGATACCCGCCATCGCTGCTACGCCCAGCCATGCTCCCCAGTAGCGCGGGTGGCAAAAGGATTTATCAAACTCAGGAATGTATTCGCTATTATTTTTTTTCGTTTCCATGCTTTTCCAGTTTCGGATAAGGCAAAAATCAATCTGGTGATAGTGTAGCGGCGCAACTTGCCCCGCACCAAATAAAAAAAGCCGGTACTGACTGCGTACCGGCTGCGAATGGATGTTAATTAATCAAACCGTAGCTGCGGCACAATCTCTTTGGCCTGCGCCAGGAATTCGCGACGATCGGAGCCGGTCAGCCCTTCGGTACGCGGCAGTTTTGCCGTCAGCGGGTTTACGGCCTGCTGGTTTATCCATACTTCATAGTGCAGATGCGGCCCGGTTGAACGTCCGGTATTACCGGAAAGCGCGATACGGTCGCCACGTTTCACCTTCTGTCCCGGTTTCACCAGAATCTTGCGCAAGTGCATATAACGCGTGGTGTAGCTGCGACCATGACGAATAGCCACATAATAACCTGCTGCGCCACTGCGTTTGGCAACCACCACTTCACCGTCACCCACTGAAAGCACTGGCGTACCCTGCGGCATGGCGAAATCAACACCTCTGTGTGGTGCAACGCGACCGGTCACCGGATTAGTACGACGCGGGTTAAAGTTAGACGAGATACGGAACTGTTTCGCCGTCGGGAATCGCAAGAATCCTTTCGCCAGACCAGTACCGTTACGATCGTAGAATTTGCCATCTTCAGCGCGGATAGCGTAATAATCTTTACCTTCTGAACGCAAACGTACGCCCAGCAGCTGGCTTTGCTCACGTTTACCATCAAGCATTTCTCGAGACATTAACACCGCAAATTCATCGCCTTTTTTCAGTTTGCGGAAATCCATTTGCCACTGCATGGCTTTAATCACTGCGCTCACTTCGGCGCTGGTTAAACCGGCGTTTCTGGCGCTGGCAACAAAGCTTCCCCCGACGGTACCTTTCAGCAGATTGTTAACCCACTCTCCTTGCTGCATTTCGCTGGTCATTTTAAAACCGTTAGCGGCAGTACGGTCATAGGTTCGGGTTTCACGACGAGACACTTCCCAGGTGAGGCGCTGCAGTTCGCCGTCCGCGGTTAATGTCCAGGAGAGTTGTTGACCGATTTTCAGGTTACGCAATTCTTTGTCGGCCGCAGCCAGTTGGGTGATATCACCCATATCAATACCATACTGATTGAGAATGCTGCTTAGCGTATCGCCAGTGGAAACAACATATTCATGCACGCCCGCTTCACCGGCGATTTTGTCATCCAGTTCGTCCTGGGGAATGGCTTCATCTTCTTGTGCAGCTTGATCAATCGGCTCACTGGCTTCAGGTAAGAGCGAACGAATTTCGTTCTGTTCCAGCTCAATGGTTTTGACAATTGGCGTGGCATCACGGTGATAAACATAAGGCCGCCAGACAGCGACGGCCAGAGTAAGAACGGTGAGCGACCCCAACATAACGCGGTGTGGTCGCGGTAAATTATTAAACGCCAGGGCGACAGAGCGGGCTATCTGTTGCACGTAATCACTTCCTCATTAATCTCCTTTCAGGCAGCTCGCATACTGGTTGGCTAATTGACTCAGGAATTCTGAATAGCTTGTTTTACCCAGTTTGATATTCGTCCCCAGGGGATCCAACGTTCCCATACGAACGGATGTCCCTCGTGCGACGCTCTCAACGACCGCTGGCCTGAACTGTGGCTCAGCAAAAACGCAGGTTGCTTTTTGCTCAACCAACTGTGTTCTTATTTCATGTAAACGCTGCGCGCCAGGTTGAATCTCAGGGTTAACGGTAAAATGACCAAGCGGTGTCAGTCCAAACTGTTTTTCGAAATAGCCGTAAGCATCGTGAAAAACGAAATAACCTTTCCCCTTGAGCGGCGCGAGCTCGTTACCAACCTGCGTTTCGGTTGAGGCTAATTGTGCCTCAAAATCCTTCAGGTTGGCGTCAAGTTTGGCTCGACTTTGCGGCATAAGTTCCACTAATTTTCCATGGATTGCAACCGCTGTAGCCCGCGCTATCTCTGGGGAAAGCCAAAGATGCATGTTGAAATCGCCGTGATGGTGATCTTCGTCACTTTTTTCCGCGTGGTCGTGATCATCATCATCGCCGTGAATACTTTTCATCAGTAGCGGTTTCACATCTTCAAGCTGCGCAATCGTTACCTGCTTCGCTCCTGGTAATTTGCTTACCGGTTTTTGCATAAACGCTTCCATCTCCGGGCCAACCCAAACGACTAAGTCCGCGTTCTGTAAGCGTTTTACATCCGATGGGCGCAGTGAATAATCATGTTCTGAAGCGCCGTCAGGAAGTAAAACCTCTGTTTCTGTTACCCCATCAGCAATGGCAGAAGCGATGAACCCAACGGGTTTAAGCGAAGCGACAACGGCGGCATCTGCGGCCTGTGTTGCACCTCCCCAGAGAGCGGCGGATAATGCTGCGAAAAGAAGCGTTTTTTTATGTAACATAATGCGACCAATCATCGTAATGAATATGAGAAGTGTGATATTATAACATTTCATGACTACTGCAAGACTAAAATTAACATGACAAGTCTGGTTTCCCTGGAAAATGTCTCGGTTTCTTTTGGCCAACGCCGCGTCCTCTCTGATGTGTCGCTGGAACTTAAACCTGGAAAAATTTTGACTTTACTTGGGCCAAATGGCGCAGGTAAGTCGACACTGGTACGGGTAGTGCTCGGGCTGGTAACACCCGATGAAGGGGTTATCAAGCGCAACGGAAAACTGCGCATCGGCTATGTACCGCAGAAGCTGTATCTCGACACCACGTTGCCACTGACCGTAAACCGTTTTTTACGCTTACGCCCTGGTACACATAAAGAAGATATTTTGCCTGCACTGAAACGTGTTCATGCCGGGCACCTGATTAACGCACCGATGCAAAAGCTCTCTGGTGGCGAAACGCAGCGTGTACTGTTAGCGCGAGCATTGTTAAATCGCCCGCAATTATTAGTGCTGGATGAACCCACTCAAGGCGTGGATGTAAATGGCCAGGTGGCGTTATATGACCTTATTGACCAACTGCGTCGTGAACTGGATTGTGGCGTTTTAATGGTTTCTCACGATCTGCATCTGGTGATGGCAAAAACCGATGAAGTGCTGTGCCTGAATCACCACATTTGTTGTTCCGGCACACCGGAAGTTGTTTCCCTGCATCCGGAGTTTATTTCAATGTTTGGTCCTCGTGGTGCTGAACAACTGGGTATCTATCGCCATCATCATAACCATCGTCACGATTTACAGGGACGAATTGTTTTGCGTCGGGGAAATGATCGCTCATGATTGAATTATTATTTCCCGGTTGGTTAGCCGGGATCATGCTCGCCTGTGCCGCGGGTCCGCTGGGTTCGTTTGTAGTCTGGCGTCGTATGTCTTATTTCGGTGATACGCTGGCTCATGCCTCATTACTTGGCGTCGCGTTTGGTTTGTTGCTGGACGTGAATCCATTCTATGCGGTGATTGCCGTTACGCTGCTGCTGGCGGGCGGTCTGGTATGGCTGGAGAAGCGTCCACAGCTGGCGATCGACACGTTATTAGGGATTATGGCGCACAGTGCCCTGTCGCTGGGCCTGGTGGTCGTGAGTCTGATGTCTAATATTCGTGTTGATTTGATGGCTTACCTGTTCGGTGATTTGCTGGCAGTGACGCCAGAAGATCTCATCTCTATTGCGATTGGCGTGGTCATCGTGGTGGCTATTTTGTTCTGGCAATGGCGCAATTTGCTGTCAATGACGATAAGCCCGGATCTGGCGTTTGTTGATGGTGTGAAATTACAGCGAGTGAAATTGTTGTTGATGCTGGTGACGGCATTGACGATTGGTGTAGCGATGAAATTTGTCGGTGCGTTGATTATTACTTCGTTGCTGATTATTCCTGCTGCTACTGCGCGTCGCTTTGCCCGCACGCCGGAACAGATGGCTGGTGTCGCTGTTTTGGTGGGGATGGTGGCAGTGACTGGCGGTTTAACCTTTTCCGCGGTTTACGATACGCCGGCGGGTCCGTCGGTGGTGCTATGTGCGGCACTGTTATTTATTCTCAGTATGATGAAAAAGCAGGCCAGCTAATCTATCGCTGAACACATTTGTCGGATGCGGCGCGAGCGCCTTATCCGACCTACGGTTCGCTATCTCTGGCTGGCCTGATAAGACGCGAACAGCGTCGCATCAGGCACACTGCCAATGTCGGATGCGGTGCGAGCGCCTTATCTGACCTACGGTTCGCTATCTCTCGTAGGCCGGATAAGACGCGAATAGCGTCGCATCAGGCACACTGCCAATGTCGGATGCGTCGCGAGCGCCTTATCCGAGCTACGGTTCGCTATCTCTGGTAGGCCGGATAAGACGCGAATAGCGTCGCATCAGGCACACTGCCAATTTCGGATGCGGTGCGAGCGACCAATCCGACTTACGGCATTTCTGGCGGCGTTATGCCAAAGTGATTCCACGCCCGCGTCGTCGCCATACGCCCACGCGGTGTACGCTGCAAAAAGCCTTGCTGAATCAAATAAGGTTCCAGCACATCCTCAATGGTTTCACGTTCTTCGCCAATGGCTGCCGCAAGGTTATCCAGACCTACCGGCCCACCAAAGAACTTATCGATTACCGCCAGCAATAACTTGCGGTCCATATAATCGAAACCTTCAGCATCGACATTCAACATATCCAACGCCTGAGCAGCGATATCTGCCGAGATGGTGCCATCGTGCTTCACTTCGGCGAAATCACGCACTCGACGCAGCAGACGGTTGGCAATGCGCGGCGTACCGCGAGCGCGACGAGCAACTTCCAGCGCCCCGTCATCACTCATCTCAAGCCCCATAAAGCGTGCGCTGCGACTGACGATATATTGCAGATCCGGCACCTGATAAAACTCCAGACGTTGCACAATCCCAAAACGGTCGCGCAACGGTGATGTCAGCGAACCTGCGCGCGTGGTTGCACCAATCAGGGTAAACGGCGGCAAATCAATTTTAATGGAGCGTGCCGCCGGACCTTCACCAATCATGATATCCAGTTGGTAGTCTTCCATTGCCGGGTACAGCACTTCTTCAACAACTGGCGATAAACGGTGGATCTCATCAATAAACAGCACGTCATGCGGTTCAAGGTTAGTGAGCATCGCAGCCAAATCGCCCGCCTTTTCCAGCACCGGACCAGAAGTCGTGCGTAAATTAACGCCCATTTCATTGGCGACAATGTTGGCAAGCGTAGTTTTACCCAACCCCGGAGGACCAAAAATCAACAAATGATCGAGGGCATCGCCGCGCAGTTTCGCTGCTTTGATGAAAATCTCCATCTGTGAACGAACCTGCGGCTGACCAACATACTCTTCCAGTAATTTAGGGCGAATGGCGCGATCTGCTACATCTTCCGGCAAAGTGGTACCGGCAGAAATCAGACGGTCTGCTTCAATCATCCTTTACCTCATAACGCGGCGCGTAGGGCTTCGCGAATTAATGTTTCACTGCTGGCGTCAGGCCGAGCGATTTTGCTCACCATGCGGCTGGCTTCTTGTGGTTTATAGCCCAGCGCCACCAGCGCAGCAACCGCTTCCTGTTCAGCATCGTTGGTTGCCGGGCTGGCAGGCGACGTGAGCACCAGATCGGCGGCTGGCGTAAAGAGATCGCCATGCAGACCTTTAAATCGGTCTTTCATTTCAACAATCAAGCGTTCGGCGGTTTTTTTGCCAATACCCGGCAGTTTCACCAGCGCCCCCACTTCTTCACGCTCAACGGCATTAACGAACTGCTGCGCTGACATTCCGGAGAGGATCGCCAGCGCCAACTTCGGGCCGACGCCGTTGGTTTTGATCAACTCTTTGAACAACGTGCGCTCTTGTTTATTGTTAAAACCGTACAGCAGCTGCGCGTCTTCACGCACCACAAAGTGGGTGAAAACGATCGCTTCCTGTCCCGCTTCAGGGAGTTCATAAAAACAGGTCATCGGCATATGCACTTCATAGCCTACGCCGCCCACTTCAATTAACACCAGCGGGGGTTGTTTTTCAATGATGATGCCTCTGAGTCTGCCTATCACATGACGCTCCTGCGTAATGAATCAAAGATAATGCTGTATGATAAAAAAATGCTGGATAGATATCCAGCGAAGGATGAAGAAAACTTGCGAGGTGTCTCGATGATCTGAAAAATGGCACAGTATAATTTATTCTACAGGTTATTTTGGAAGCAAATATTTTAATATTACATATTCAGTGAAAAAATGCGTAATAAAAATATACATTGCGCCTCCTGAAAAAATAAATTTTTTATGCTATTACGTATATTCGTATCTATTTCAATGGAATGACAACGTGAATATTAATTACCCTGCTGAATATGAAATTGGAGATATCGCCTTTACATGTATAGGTGCTGCCTTATTTGGTCAAATATCAGCTGCATCAAATTGTTGGAGTAATCACGTCGGGATCATTATCGGTCATAACGGTGAAGACTTCCTGGTTGCAGAAAGCCGGGTTCCCCTCTCAACCATCACTACGCTATCCCTTTTTATTAAACGCTCTGCTAATCAACGCTATGCTATAAAGCGATTAGACGCTGGGCTGACAGAACAACAAAAACAACGAATTGTTGAACAGGTTCCCTCCCGGCTACGCAAACTTTACCACACCGGTTTTAAATACGAATCTTCGCGCCAGTTCTGTTCAAAATTTGTCTTTGATATTTATAAAGAGGCGCTATGTATTCCGGTGGGTGAAATAGAGACGTTTGGAGAATTGTTAAATAGCAATCCGAATGCAAAACTCACTTTCTGGAAATTCTGGTTCCTGGGTTCTATTCCGTGGGAGCGTAAAACCGTTACGCCAGCCAGTTTGTGGCATCATCCGGGTTTGGTGTTGATTCATGCGGAGGGAGTGGAAACGCCTCAGCCGGAACTGACCGAGGCGGTATAACTTAACGCAGTCGCCCTCTCGCCAGGTTCAGCCGCGATTCGCTCATCTGCATCGCATTCTGACTAACGTGGCAGTGGGTGATGGCAATCGCCAACGCATCAGCGGCATCCGCCTGTGGATTAGCGGGCAGTTTCAGCAAGGTGCGGACCATATGCTGCACCTGGCTTTTTTCGGCGCTACCAATACCCACAACCGTTTGCTTCACCTGACGTGCAGCATATTCAAATACCGGCAACTCCTGATTCACCGCCGCCACAATCGCCACGCCGCGCGCCTGGCCCAGTTTCAGGGCTGAGTCAGCGTTCTTTGCCATAAAGACTTGTTCAATGGCGAAATAATCAGGCTGGAACTGGGTGATGATTTCCGTCACGCCCGCATAGATGAGTTTCAGACGAGACGGTAAATCATCCACTTTGGTGCGTATGCATCCGCTACCCAGGTAGGACAGTTGCCTACCTACCTGGCGGATGACGCCGTAGCCGGTCACGCGCGAACCCGGATCAATGCCGAGAATAATAGCCATCACGCGTCTCCGTTTTGCTGTTTAGCAGGCCTCATCAGAGAGTCGCTGCGACCTCATCAGAGATTTCACCGTTATGGTAAACTTCCTGCACGTCGTCGCAATCTTCCAGCATATCGATCAGACGCATCAGTTTCGGTGCGGTTTCTGCATCCATATCAGCTTTGGTAGACGGGATCATGGAAACTTCCGCGCTGTCTGCTTTCAGACCTGCCGCTTCCAGAGCGTCGCGCACTTTACCCATTTCTTCCCATGCAGTGTAGACATCAATCGCGCCGTCATCATAGGTCACAACGTCTTCAGCACCTGCTTCCAGTGCTGCTTCCATGATGGTGTCTTCATCGCCTTTCTCGAAGGAGATCACGCCTTTTTTGCTGAACAGATAAGCTACGGAACCATCAGTACCGAGGTTACCGCCACATTTGCTGAATGCATGACGCACTTCAGCAACGGTACGGTTGCGGTTGTCAGACAGACATTCAATCATGATTGCCGTGCCGCCAGGACCGTAACCTTCGTAGATGATGGTTTCCATGTTTGCATCATCATCACCGCCCACACCACGTGCAATTGCGCGGTTCAGTGTGTCGCGGGTCATGTTGTTAGACAGTGCTTTATCAATTGCTGCACGCAGACGCGGGTTAGCGTCCGGATCGCCACCGCCCAGCTTAGCCGCGGTTACCAGCTCACGAATGATTTTAGTGAAGATTTTACCGCGCTTAGCATCCTGCGCAGCTTTACGATGTCTGGTGTTGGCCCATTTACTATGACCTGCCATAAAAATATCTCCAGATAGCCCTGCCTGTTCAGGCAGCGTTAATTACAAACTGTTCAATCGCCTGCCGGTTGCTCCAGGACTTAGTGAGCGCCGCCGCAGCAGGCGCATCAAGCCACTTGTAAGCCAGATGTTCAGTGAAAACGATCTGCCGCTCGTGCGGAAGCGCAAGACAGAACCATGATTCCGTATTACGCGTCACGCCCGGCGCATAGCGATGACGTAAATGTGAAAAAATTTCAAACTCTACCGTGCGCTGACAGTCAATTAAGGTCAGTTGTTCAGCGACAACATCAATGGTGACCTCTTCCTTTACTTCGCGCATGGCAGCTTGCGGCGCGGTTTCACCCTCTTCCACGCTGCCGGTTACCGACTGCCAGAAATCGGGATCGTCACGCCGCTGCAACATCAGCACCCGTTTCGTATCTTGTGCGTAGATGACCACTAAGATCGAAACGGGACGCTTATACACTTTATCCTTCACGCTGCCTCTTCGTTGACTGCCTTCGCTCATCCCATTCACATAGTTATCTATGCTCATGGGAGTTCACTCAGTTGCCGCCTCGATGCAACGCGAATGATTTCGTGTATTTGAGTCATATCAGTTATTCTCAGCCTTCTTCACAACCTGAATGCTCAGCTCAGCCAGTGCAGTCGGGTTAGCAAAGCTCGGTGCTTCAGTCATCAGACACGCTGCCGCCGTGGTTTTCGGGAAGGCGATAACGTCACGGATATTGTCGGTGCCGGTCAGCAGCATGGTCAGACGGTCAAGACCGAATGCCAGACCTGCGTGCGGCGGAGTACCGTATTTCAGAGCGTCGAGCAGGAAGCCGAATTTCTCGCGCTGTTCCTCTTCGTTGATACCCAGAATACCAAACACCGTCTGCTGCATATCACCATTATGGATACGTACTGAACCACCGCCCACTTCGTAACCATTGATGACCATATCGTAAGCGTTCGCCACCGCATTTTCCGGTGCAGCTTTCAGTTCTGCAGCCGTCATATCTTTCGGTGAGGTGAACGGATGGTGCATTGCCGTCAGGCCGCCTTCACCGTCGTCTTCAAACATCGGGAAGTCGATAACCCACAGCGGTGCCCATTTGCTTTCGTCGGTCAGACCAAGGTCTTTACCCACTTTCAGGCGCAGTGCACCCATCGCGTCGGCAACAATTTTCTTGTTGTCGGCACCGAAGAAAATCATATCGCCATCTTGCGCGGCAGTACGATCCAGGATGTCTTCGATGATTTCTGCATTAAGGAACTTCGCTACCGGGCTGTTGATACCTTCCAGACCTTTCGCGCGTTCGTTAACTTTGATGTAAGCCAGACCTTTCGCGCCGTAGATTTTAACGAAGTTACCGTATTCGTCGATCTGCTTACGGGTCAGCGATGCGCCGCCCGGAACGCGCAGAGCCGCTACGCGACCTTTCGGATCGTTCGCCGGACCTGCAAATACAGCAAACTCAACAGATTTCAGCAGATCAGCAACGTCAGTCAGTTCCATCGGGTTACGCAGATCCGGTTTATCAGAACCATAACGGCGTTCTGCTTCCGCAAAGGTCATTACCGGGAAATCGCCCAGATCCACACCCTTCACTTCCAGCCACAGATGACGCACCAGCGCTTCCATCACTTCACGCACTTGCGGCGCGGTCATGAAAGAAGTTTCCACATCGATCTGAGTAAATTCAGGCTGACGGTCAGCACGCAGGTCTTCGTCACGGAAGCATTTAACGATCTGATAGTAACGGTCAAAACCGGACATCATCAGCAGCTGTTTGAACAACTGCGGGGATTGCGGCAGTGCGTAGAATTTACCTTTGTGCACACGAGAAGGCACCAGGTAGTCACGCGCGCCTTCCGGCGTGGCTTTGGTCAGCATCGGAGTTTCGATGTCGAGGAAGCCGTGGTCATCCATAAAACGGCGCACCAGGCTGGTGATTTTAGCGCGGGTTTTCAGGCGCTGAGCCATTTCCGGACGACGCAGGTCGAGGTAGCGGTATTTCAGACGCGCTTCTTCGGTGTTGACGTGGTTAGAGTCAAGCGGCAGAACATCTGCGCGGTTGATGATAGTCAGCGAGGACGCCAGCACTTCGATTTCGCCGGTCGCCATATCGCGGTTAATATTTTTTTCGTCACGCGCACGTACGGTGCCCGTGACCTGAATGCAGAACTCATTACGCAGTTCAGAGGCCAGCTTTAACGCGTCCGCACGATCCGGATCGAAAAATACCTGCACGATACCTTCGCGGTCGCGCATATCGATGAAGATCAGGCTACCAAGATCACGACGACGGTTGACCCAACCACACAGAGTCACCTGCTGCCCCACGTGGGACAAACGGAGCTGTCCACAATATTCTGTACGCATGAGATATCCCTTAACTTAGCTGCCGGCGGATGCCCCCTGCTGCGCAGGTGACCAAGTCGCAGCGTTAGCTGTATGTCACAACTGAATGAAAAAAGGCGGCTATTATACTGGAAATTCTGCCGCACCGTAAGAGCCTGGCCCGCGCTGGAACGCCTCGTTACCACTTTATATCGGGCCTGAAATCAGACTCTACGCCAGTTTGCTATAAAGGTGTTGCCCGAACTCATAAAAATTAACAAAATTTGTCGTTCCGCCATCGGCTAATCGCATTAAGGTGTGAGGCACGATTTTGTTTTTTCAGGAGTCATTATGCTTGAACTTAATGCTAAAACCACTGCGCTGGTGGTGATCGATTTACAAGAAGGCATCTTACCTTTTGCCGGTGGTCCACATACTGCCGATGAGGTAGTTAATCGCGCCGGGAAGCTGGCGGCGAAATTTCGCGCCAGCGGTCAGCCCGTGTTTCTGGTGCGCGTTGGCTGGTCTGCCGATTACGCTGAAGCATTAAAACAGCCGGTCGATGCGCCCTCACCGGCTAAAGTGTTGCCCGAAAATTGGTGGCAACATCCTGCTGCATTAGGTGCAACCGACAGCGATATCGAAATCATCAAACGTCAATGGGGTGCGTTTTACGGTACGGATCTGGAGTTGCAATTACGCCGCCGAGGTATCGATACAATAGTGTTATGTGGGATCTCGACCAATATCGGTGTTGAATCCACCGCCCGCAATGCCTGGGAACTTGGCTTTAATCTGGTGATTGCCGAAGACGCCTGTAGTGCCGCCAGCGCCGAGCAGCACAATAACAGTATCAACCATATCTACCCGCGCATCGCCCGTGTGCGTAGCGTGGAAGAGATCCTCAACGCGTTATGATTTACATCGGTCTACCGCAATGGTCGCATCCTAAATGGGTGCGGTTGGGGATCACCAGCCTTGAAGAGTATGCCCGCCACTTTAACTGCGTGGAGGGCAACACCACGCTTTACGCCCTGCCGAAACCCGAGGTTGTCCTGCGCTGGCGTGAGCAGACCACAGATGACTTCCGCTTCTGTTTTAAGTTTCCGGCGACCATTTCGCATCAGGCAGCATTACGGCATTGCGATGATTTAGTGACTGAATTTTTGACCCGCATGTCACCGTTGGCTCCGCGCATTGGGCAATACTGGCTGCAACTGCCTGCCACATTCGGCCCACGGGAGCTGCCTGCGCTTTGGCATTTTCTCGATTCTCTTCCTGGCGAATTTAATTATGGCGTGGAAGTCCGCCATCCACAGTTTTTCGCCAAAGGAGAAGAGGAACAAACGCTTAATCGCGGTTTACATCAGCGCGGCGTTAATCGGGTGATTTTAGACAGCCGCCCGGTTCATGCAGCACGTCCACACAGTGAAGCTATTCGCGACGCTCAACGAAAAAAACCTAAAGTTCCGGTACATGCTGTACTGACGGCGACAAATCCGCTGATCCGTTTTATCGGTAGTGATGATATGACGCAAAACCGGGAATTATTTCAGGTCTGGTTACAAAAATTAGCGCAGTGGCATCAGACCACTACGCCTTATCTTTTTTTACATACGCCAGACATTGCCCAGGCACCGGAACTGATACATACCCTGTGGGAAGACTTACGTAAAACGCTTCCAGAGATCGGAGCAGTTCCGGCTATTCCACAGCAATCTTCTCTTTTCTGAATTTGCCACCTATCATAGACAGGTGCCATCGGCCATTTTAAAGGGAGTTTGTATGGTAAGCGCGCTGTATGCCGTTTTAAGTGCGTTGTTATTAATGAAGTTCTCTTTTGATGTCGTTCGCCTGCGAATGCAGTACCGCGTTGCCTATGGCGACGGCGGTTTTAGCGAACTGCAAAGCGCTATTCGCATTCATGGTAACGCGGTGGAATATATTCCCATCGCGATTGTGCTGATGCTGTTTATGGAAATGAATGGCGCAGAAACTTGGATGGTGCATATTTGCGGCATCGTTTTGCTTGCTGGTCGTCTGATGCATTATTACGGTTTTCATCACCGTCTGTTCCGCTGGCGACGTTCCGGCATGAGCGCCACCTGGTGTGCGCTGTTGCTGATGGTGCTGGCGAATCTTTGGTATATGCCCTGGGAGTTGGTTTTCTCCCTGCGTTAGCGCACAATACGCCACTTTCTTTTTCCCGGATTTTTACGTTATGTCTCACCGCGACACGCTATTTTCTGCCCCTATCGCCAGACTGGGCGACTGGACCTTTGATGAACGGGTAGCTGAAGTCTTCCCGGATATGATCCAGCGTTCCGTACCCGGCTATTCCAATATTATTTCCATGATTGGTATGTTAGCCGAGCGCTTCGTTCAACCTGGTACGCAGGTTTACGATCTGGGTTGTTCTCTGGGCGCGGCGACGCTCTCGGTGCGTCGCAACATTCATCATGATAATTGCAAAATTATTGCCATCGACAACTCCCCGGCGATGATTGAACGCTGCCGTCGTCATATTGACGCCTATAAAGCCCCTACGCCAGTAGACGTCATTGAAGGTGATATTCGCGATATCGCCATTGAAAACGCATCGATGGTGGTGCTGAATTTTACCCTGCAATTCCTGGAACCTTCCGAGCGCCAGGCATTACTGGATAAAATTTATCAAGGACTGAACCCGGGCGGCGCGCTGGTGCTTTCGGAAAAATTCAGTTTCGAAGATGCCAAAGTTGGTGAACTGTTGTTCAACATGCACCACGACTTTAAACGTGCCAACGGTTACAGCGAACTGGAGATCAGCCAGAAGCGCAGCATGCTGGAAAACGTGATGCTGACCGATTCCGTGGAAACCCATAAAGCACGCCTGCATAAAGCCGGTTTTGAGCATAGTGAGCTGTGGTTCCAGTGCTTTAACTTTGGTTCACTGGTGGCATTAAAAGCAGAGGACGCTGCATGATCGACTTTGGTAACTTTTATTCTCTGATTGCCAAAAATCATCTTTCACACTGGCTCGAAACGCTGCCCGCGCAGATTGCTAACTGGCAGCGCGAGCAGCAGCACGGGTTGTTTAAGCAGTGGTCAAATGCGGTGGAGTTTCTACCTGAAATTAAACCGTATCGTCTTGATTTATTGCATAGCGTTACGGCAGAAAGCGAAGAGCCACTGAGCGCAGGGCAAATTAAACGCATTGAAACGCTGATGCGCAACCTGATGCCGTGGCGCAAAGGGCCGTTCTCACTGTATGGCGTCAACATCGATACCGAATGGCGTTCCGACTGGAAATGGGATCGTGTTCTGCCCCATCTTTCTGATTTAACCGGACGCACCATTCTGGATGTCGGCTGCGGCAGCGGTTATCACATGTGGCGCATGATTGGCGCAGGCGCGCACCTCGCGGTGGGGATCGACCCTACGCAACTTTTTCTGTGCCAGTTTGAAGCGGTGCGTAAACTACTGGGTAATGATCAGCGCGCGCATTTGTTACCGTTAGGTATTGAACAACTTCCGGCACTGAAAGCCTTTGATACCGTCTTTTCGATGGGCGTGCTTTACCATCGCCGTTCACCGCTGGAGCATCTCTGGCAGTTGAAAGATCAACTGGTCAATGAAGGTGAACTGGTGCTGGAAACGCTGGTTATTGATGGTGATGAGAACACGGTGCTGGTACCAGGCGATCGTTACGCGCAAATGCGTAATGTCTATTTCATCCCTTCCGCGCTGGCGCTGAAAAACTGGCTGAAGAAGTGTGGTTTTGTAGATATCCGCATTGCAGATGTGAGCGTTACCACTACAGAAGAGCAACGACGCACCGAATGGATGGTTACTGAATCGCTGGCCGATTTCCTCGACCCACATGATCCGAGTAAGACAGTTGAAGGTTATCCGGCACCTAAACGTGCGGTGCTGATTGCGCGCAAGCCGTAAAGGTCTGGTATTACTGCCGGATGCGGCGTGAACGCCTTATCCGGCCTACAAAACCTTGCTAATTCAATATATTGCAGGGACTATGTAGGCCTGATAAGCATAGCGCATCAGGCAGCTTTACGTTTGCATAACCTCAGCGCCCGTTTCCGGGCGCTATTCACTTCTTATGCCTGAATAGCTGGCTGATCAAACGCCGTTAACTTCGGCGCATTGCCCGTATATTTTTCGATATACACCAGCGCAGAGTTACCGGCACAGGCATTTGCCAGCTGCGAGCTGGGGATATCCGCCGTTAACACGTTCGCACTGCCGTTTTTACACAAGCCATTTTCCAGATCTGGCCATGCACCTTCATGCACGCATACCACGCCTTTTTTGATCCCGTCAGTCACCACCGCGCCTGTCAGAATCTGACCACGTTTGTTCCACACACGCACCAGATCACCATTCGCAATACCAAAGCGAGCAGCATCTTCGGTGTGAATAGTGATTGGTTCACGATCTGCAACCGCATATTTTTTACGCAGTTCCGCATAGTTAAGCTGACTATGTAAACGGTGTGCCGGATGTGCGGTCAGAAGCTGCAACTGCTTCTCGTCGGCGGTACCCTTCCACTCATCAGGCGCAAGCCAGGTTGGGTGTGCCGGGCAATCCTTATAGCCAAATTTTTCCAGCGTTTTGGAGTAAATCTCAATTTTGCCGCTTGGCGTACCCAGCGCATTTTTCACCGGATCGGCGCGGAAATCACCATAACGAACGTACTGTTCGTTCTTCTCGCTGCGGCGCATTTCGATCAGTTTATTTTGCTGCCAGAAGGCATTAAACATCGGCATAGTCACGCGTTGCGCACGGGCACCTTTCTGAGCGGCATCATAGAAAAATTTCAGCCACGCCATTTCATCTTTACCTTCGGTATAGATCTCTTTTCCGCCAGGTTTCAGTAATTCCGCAAGATCGGCAAACACATCAAAATCGTTTCGCGCTTCAAATTGCGGAGCGACAGCCTGCTTCATCGGCACAATATGCTGGTTGCTGTAATCACCGGTCATCGTCAAGTCATTGCGCTCAAACGATGTGGTGATCGGTAATACGATATCTGCATGTTTAGCAGCTGCGGTCCAGTAGCATTCAGAAACGACGATCATCTCCGGTTTCTGCCATGCTTTAATCAGACGATTAGTATCCTGGTGATGGGTAAAGTTACCGCCACCCGCCCACCAGATCATTTTGATATTCGGATACGTTTGCTCTTTACCGTTATGCTGATATTTGCCGCCAGGATTTTCCAGCGCATCGACGATACGGGCAACAGGAATCGCCGTCATTCCGCCATCATCAGCGGCCTCGCTGGCCTGTCCGGCAATCGCCGCAGACATTTCCGGCAGCACGCCGCCAACACGTGTCGGGTTGCCACCATTGGAGTAATGATAAGAGAAACCAAAACCGCCGCCCGGTGTACCAATCTGCCCTAACATCGCCGCCAGCGTCACCAGCATCCAGTGTTTCTGTTCACCATATTGCTGGCGCTGAATTCCCCAGCCTGCCATCAGCATTGTGCGATTCGCCGCCATCAGTTCAGCGAGTTTGACTATCTGCGCTTCCGGTACGCCAGTAATTTCCGCCGCCCAGGCCGCGCTCTTCGGAGTATTATCGCTCTTACCTGTCAGATATTCTTCAAACTGCGGATACCCGGTGGTGTATTTTTCAAGGAACACTTTATCGTGTTTGCCTTGTGTCATCAGGGTATGCGCAATCCCTAACATCAGTGCCACGTCGGTGCCCATATTCGGCGCGATCCAGGTGGCATTATCGCCAAAGAACTCAATGGTTTCGGAGCGGATAGGATCAATGGCAATCACTGGTTTGCCAGATTTTTTCAGCTGATGGAAGTATTCCAGCCCTTGCTCATCGGTACTGCTCCAGGCAATTTTTAAGGTATTCAGCGGGTTCATCCCCCACAGCACCACAACCTGGCTGTTTTCCAGAATCAGCGGCCAGGAGGTCTGCTGTTCATACACCTCTACAGAACCGACCACATGCGGCATGATCACCTGTGCTGCCCCGGTTGAATAATCGCCGCTATGCCCGGAATAACTGCCCGCGAGGTTCATATAACGTTGCAGTAAGGTTTGCGCTTTATGCAACACGCCAGAAGAGCGCCAGCCGTAAGATCCGGCAAAAATGGCCGATGGTCCGTTAGCTTTACGAATACGATCGTGTTGCTCATGAATCAGTTTTAATGCTTGTTCCCAGCTCACCTGTACATAGGTATCTTCGCCTCGACCTTTCGCCGGTTGCAGTGGATTATCGAGATAGCTTTTTCTCACCATCGGATGCTGAATACGCGCCGTGGTGTGTACCTGATCCGCCGCCGTAGACTGTAAGGAGTTCGGTATGGTTTTCGCCAGCGCGCCTGTCGAAGAAACAATCTTGCCGTCCTTCACTTCTACGTTCATCGCTCCCCAGCGTCCCGCGGTGAGGATTTTACCGCCCTTCTCTTCTGCCCATGCGGGTAGCGGTGCTGCCGATGTCACCACCAGCGCTCCAGCGGCAATACCGCTGTGTTTAATAAATTCACGTCTTGTTAATGTCATAACTTCCTCCCTGATCAACGAGGATCACTGTTTCTCGGTAATATCTTTGGCGTTGTACTGGAAATACCGCGTTAAAATGTCCAGTTCGTTTTCGCTCATGCTGGTTCGTGCCCCCATTCCTTTGGCAATGGACGGCCACGCATTGACGGTGTAATGGTCGGCGGCAATAGGGGCATGACAACCAGCGCAATAGGTATCGTCAAGTTTTTCAGCGTATTGCCATAGCGGTTTACGGTCCGCTAATGCGGGATCGGTAAGCGCACCCTGTAAAGACGCCTGACGCCATTGATTGCCGTATTCGTCAGCCTGCCATTCCCCGTTTACCGTGAGCGCCTTGATACCTTCTTCACTTAATGTGGCTAGCGCCAGCCGTTGACCTGCCGCCAGGTAGAGCGTGTTTTCACTGCCCTGCATTTGATAACCCTGCAACAGAACGATCGGCTGTTTGCCACTGGCATCAACGACGGTGAGATCGGTACCAGGATTCACGGTAGCCAGCTCGCCTATGCGAGAAGTTTTGAAAGGATAAATATGTGCGCCATTAGTCACTGAAGTAGCGGTCTGACTTTCCAGCTCATGCGCCGCGTTGTCATCCATTTTTATTTCTGGCGGAAAATGGGCAATGCCTTTATGACAATCGATACAGGTTTCGCCGCCCTTTTGTGCTTTGTTATGCATTTTCTGCGCAGATTCACTTTGCGAGGCAATATCCATGGCATCAAAAGAATGGCAACTACGGCACGTTGCAGAGTCAGTTGCTTTTAATTCTTTCCATACTGTTTCGGCCATTTCCTGGCGATGAGTTTCGAACTTATCGTCACTGTCTATTTTGCCGCTAACAAATTCATGATAAATATCTTTAGATGCTTTTAATTTAGCAAATAAATAATCCATCCCTGACTTTGGAATATGGCAATCGGCACATTCCGCACGTATCCCTTTCTGGTTCGAAAAGTGGACAGTTCCCTGATATTCCTCAAAAGGTTTACTCATCGAGTGGCAGGAAAGGCAAAATGCTGTATCCGACGTTTTATGTAAGGCTTTTTGCGCCAGCAATAACCCGCCGCCACCAACCACAACCGCTATCAGCAAAAACAATAACCCAATGCGTTTTTTCCCTCGCATAGATTCCTCTAAATAAATTCCAGAATACCGAAATCATTGTATAATTAAATACACAACGAATTAACCGCTTGCATAACTCGGCACAACACTGCCTGAAATAATCGATAAAGAATATGATTTATTACAATGTAATCATTAATTGCTAAGGAATAACCCAGTTGCTATTTAGAATATATATTTATCAGTTTTAGCAATTTAAATCCCATAATCAATGTGAATATAAAAAATATTTTTAGCACAACGCTATGCGCACTGTCACCCGCTCAACAGATCACGGTTATCGTTCGTTTTTTATACTGCTCAGGGATAAAAAAAGGCCCCTGTTGAAATTGCAGGGGCCTGGTACGAGCAAGCATCATATTGGGCGACATGATGCAACGGTAAAAATCATTTGGCCTGATGGCGTTCAATGATTCCTTTCATTTCAGCAACCGCCGCCCCGTCTACGACATAACGCGAATACTCGTCCGCGTGTGCATCTGATGACATAGACAATCCTTGATTACGATAACGCATCGGTGAGGCTTGCCACACTCCCGCGGAGCTATGGACTTCCAGCACTCCGGCATCGAGGAAGTGGTGCAGGTTTTCTGCACGGACTCCTGCTCCGGCCATAATGATTGGAGCATCACGATGGGCAATAAGTTCCATAATTTTTGATAAACCTTGCAGTGCGTCTGATTTTTGCCCTGATGTCAGCACCCGGGCAATGCCCAATTCCGCAAGATTATTGAGTGTATTTAGAGGGTTAGCGCACATATCAAAGGCGCGATGAAAAGTCACTGCCAGCGGACCGGCAGCAGCCATTATTTTTTCCATTCGTGGCATATCGACATTCCCGTCAACATCGAGAACGCCCGTCACCAGTCCAGGAAAACCTAATTCGCGGACCGTGCGCACATCCTCAAGAATGGCGGCAAACTCACCGTCGCTGTAGCAAAAATCACCACCGCGTGGGCGAATTATCGGATGCACAGGGATCGTCACCCGCTGGCGCACGGATTTCAGTACACCCAACGACGGCGTTAAGCCCCCCTCTTTTGGGGCTGCGCATAATTCAACTCTGTCTGCGCCGTTTTGCTGCGCCGTTAGTGCACATTCCATGCTGTAACAGCAAATTTCCAGTAATGGCATTTTTACTCCTTAATTACGCCGACTGCTCGCTGGCAACGATCTCTTCAATGGACCACGGATGAAACTTAATAGTTGTTTTGCCATCGGTGACCGCCAGCGTCGGATTCGGTAATCGCTCATGCTCACCTTTTGGCGAACTGGTTTTCACTGAGATCCCCGGTAGGCTGAGTCCTTCATCAGAAAGCAATGCCAGCGCACGGGCATTCAGCGTTTCTGGATCACCCGGCAGAACGATTTCAATATGTTCCCAACCTTCGTGTGGGTAACGTTTTTCCCCGGGCCACGGTAGCTCCACAATAGAAAACTGCCAGTGCGCAACCTGTACCGGTTCATGCAATTTAAACAGACAAATCGGTCTGCCATTGATCATATTTTCTGACAAAAGCTCGCCACACTGTTCAAACCCGCGACGCCAGCGTTCAGCAGTGGCGTTTTGATGGCAACGCAAAGAAATGTGATCGGCAGTCAGCGGAGTGATATTCAACCCCAGACGGCGGGAAAGTTCATCTAATGCGTGGGTAAATCGCGGTAAATCCGATGCAATATCCTGCAGCTCGTCGATAGATTGCCAGTTCGCCATAATCACTCTTCGTCTTTCAGTAAAAGCGTTAATTTACCCTGTTGCCCTGTGCCAACCAACCGCTGATTTCACGCCGCTTCTGATGCAATAGTGAAAACGGCAATACGCCACGCGCACGTTGCTGACGAAAACAGCCATTTGCAGTATACTCCCGCCCTAATTTCTTTAACTGGTGCGGGCAATTTTTGCTCGCTTCATCAATGTAAGGTATTCCGGTGAATATTCAGGCTCTTCTCTCAGAAAAAGTCCGTCAGGCCATGATTGCGGCAGGCGCGCCTGCGGATTGCGAACCGCAGGTTCGTCAGTCAGCAAAAGTTCAGTTCGGCGACTATCAGGCTAACGGCATGATGGCAGTTGCTAAAAAACTGGGTATGGCACCGCGACAATTAGCAGAGCAGGTGCTGACTCATCTGGATCTTAACGGTATCGCCAGCAAAGTTGAGATCGCCGGTCCAGGCTTTATCAACATTTTCCTTGATCCGGCATTCCTGGCTGAACATGTTCAGCAGGCGCTGGCGTCCGATCGTCTCGGTGTTGCTACGCCAGAAAAACAGACCATTGTGGTTGACTACTCTGCGCCAAACGTGGCGAAAGAGATGCACGTCGGTCACCTGCGCTCTACCATTATTGGTGACGCAGCAGTGCGTACTCTGGAGTTCCTCGGTCACAAAGTGATTCGCGCAAACCACGTCGGCGACTGGGGCACTCAGTTCGGTATGCTGATTGCATGGCTGGAAAAGCAGCAGCAGGAAAACGCCGGTGAAATGGAGCTGGCTGACCTTGAAGGTTTCTACCGCGATGCGAAAAAGCATTACGACGAAGATGAAGAGTTTGCCGAGCGTGCACGTAACTACGTGGTAAAACTGCAAAGCGGTGACGAATATTTCCGCGAGATGTGGCGCAAACTGGTCGACATCACCATGACGCAGAACCAGATCACTTACGATCGTCTCAACGTGACGCTGACCCGTGATGACGTGATGGGCGAAAGCCTCTACAACCCAATGCTGCCAGGAATTGTGGCGGATCTCAAAGCCAAAGGTCTGGCAGTAGAAAGCGAAGGGGCGACCGTTGTATTCCTTGATGAGTTTAAAAACAAGGAAGGCGAACCGATGGGCGTGATCATTCAGAAGAAAGATGGCGGCTATCTCTACACCACCACTGATATCGCCTGTGCGAAATATCGTTATGAAACACTGCATGCCGATCGCGTGCTGTATTACATCGACTCCCGTCAGCATCAACACCTGATGCAGGCATGGGCGATCGTCCGTAAAGCAGGCTATGTACCGGAATCCGTACCGCTGGAACACCACATGTTCGGCATGATGCTGGGTAAAGACGGCAAACCGTTCAAAACCCGCGCGGGTGGTACAGTGAAACTGGCCGATCTGCTGGATGAAGCCCTGGAACGTGCACGCCGTCTGGTGGCAGAAAAGAACCCGGATATGCCAGCCGACGAGCTGGAAAAACTGGCTAACGCGGTTGGTATTGGTGCGGTGAAATATGCGGATCTCTCCAAAAACCGCACCACGGACTACATCTTCGACTGGGACAACATGCTGGCGTTTGAGGGTAATACCGCGCCATACATGCAGTATGCATACACGCGTGTATTGTCCGTGTTCCGTAAAGCAGAAATTGACGAAGAGCAACTGGCTGCAGCTCCGGTAATCATCCATGAAGATCGTGAAGCGCAACTGGCAGCTCGCCTGCTGCAGTTTGAAGAAACCCTCACCGTGGTTGCCCGTGAAGGTACGCCGCATGTGATGTGTGCTTACCTGTACGATCTGGCCGGTCTGTTCTCTGGCTTCTACGAGCACTGCCCGATCCTCAGCGCAGAAAACGAAGAAGTGCGTAACAGCCGTCTGAAACTGGCACAACTGACGGCGAAGACGCTGAAGCTGGGTCTGGATACGCTGGGTATTGAGACTGTAGAGCGTATGTAATCGATTTTTCGTGAGAGTGAAGCCTGATCAGGGTTACCTGATCAGGCTTTTTTATTGCCATCTAAATGTATTCTGAAAATGGACATGCCATCGTTTTCTCACTGTTGGGTAAGAAGTCAGAAGCGTAATATTCGGCCCCAGGGAAACGATAACGGTTGAATTTAAGGAATACCGCAGTGTTTAAATTTCTTGTATTAACATTAGGCATTATCTCTTGCCAGGTTTACGCAGAAGATACGCTTATAGTAAACGACCATGACATTTCAGCCATCAAAGATTGTTGGCAAAAAAATTCAGATGATGATAGTGACATTAACGTGATCAAATCATGCCTGCGACAAGAATACAATCTCGTCGATGCGCAATTAAATAAAGCCTATGGTGAAGCTTATCGTTATATAGAACAAGTGCCACGCACAGGTGTAAAAAAACCTGATACCGAACAACTTAACTTGCTTAAAAAATCACAGCGAGCCTGGCTGGATTTTAGGGACAAAGAATGTGAATTAATCCTTTCAAATGAGGACGTTCAGGATTTAAGTGACCCTTATTCTGAATCAGAATGGCTCTCATGTATGATCATACAGACCAATACGCGAACTCGCCAGTTGCAGCTATACCGTAACTCTGAAGATTTTTATCCAAGCCCTTTGACAAGAGGATAATTCACATATTTTTGGCATGTTTTGTTGCAAGCTATTCCTGATAAATAATTGCAACAAAACATCGAGCCTTTTTCACTGAGTTATTAAACATACTCGCGAGCGCGTAATTTTTTTGTCCTTCAGCGATAATTCACAATCACTTCATTACGTTGTACTTTCAGCGGCGGAATTAACCGCCCACCGCCAGGCACTTCCCAGATAAAGCGCAACGGTTCTGCTGCCGCTATACCGGAAAAGGCCACGGTGGTTCCGCTCTGCCCCTCTAATTCGACACAACGAGATTGCGAACACAAGCGAACCCGCAGTCCTGAAGGTGTCGGGCCGATAAGCTGATAACGCCACGCTACCAGCGTCATCAATCCTGAAGCAGGTTGTCGCGTAGAAAGAGGCGCAGACGACATCGACTCACCGCGATGATTTAGCGTAATTCCTACACTACTTGCCTGCCACATCCCCTCCCCGGCGGCTTGCACCAGCAGCGGAAACAATAATATTGCTAATAAGGTTCTCATTATTTGCCGCCAATTGTCGCCGTCATGCGGATATGTCGGTTATCAGACAGTTCCAGATTCGACAGGACCACTAACTGCGGCAAGCTGCGGCGCAGGAAGCGAGACAATAATGGTCGCAGCGCGTGGTTCACCAACAATACTGGCGGCGCACCCAGCATCTCCTGACGGGATAGCGCTTCCTGAGTTTGCGCCAGTAAACGATCCGCCAGCCCTGGCTCCAGTCCTCCCCCGCCCTGCAGCGCCTGTAGTAACAAACGTTCCAGCGGTGTATCGAGGCCAATAACATGGACTTCATCTTTGCCAGGAAACCACTGCTGGGTAATCGCCCGTCCCAACGCCACGCGCACGACGGCGGTTAATTCATGTGGATCGCTTTGGATGGGCGCATGTTCCGCCAGCGTTTCGAGAATGGTGCGCATATCGCGAATCGGTACTTTTTCATCGAGGAGATTTTGCAGCACTTTATGCAGTGTGGTGAGCGTGACGACGCCAGGAACGAGATCTTCCGTCAGCTTTGGCATCTCCTGGGCGACGCGATCCAACAGCTGTTGCGCCTCCTGACGACCAAACAGCTCTGCGGCATGCTGGCTAATGAGGTGGTTAAGATGCGTTGCTACCACCGTGCTGGCCTCAACCACTGTGTACCCCTGAATCTGCGCCTGTTCTTTTAGCGCACTTTCAATCCAGATAGCATTCAGGCCAAATGCCGGATCGACGGTCGCCTCACCAGGTAACGTCCCGGCAGCGATTCCAGGGTTAATCGCCAGCCAGCGCCCCGGATAAGCATCACCACTGCCAATCTCCACGCCTTTCATCAAAATGCGATAGCGGGCAGGTTGCAGATCCATATTGTCGCGAATGTGCACCACTGGCGGCAGAAATCCCATCTCCTGGGCAAATTTCTTGCGGATACTGCGTATACGGCCCAACAACTCACCATCCTGCTGGAAATCGACCATCGGGATCAGTCGATAACCCACTTCCATTCCCAGAGAATCTTCCAGTTGTACATCGTTCCACGTCGCTTCGACAACGGTATTATTCTCTGCCATTTTTACCGGTTTGGGTTCGGCAGGCGCTTTTTGTTCGCGTCCGCGTATCCACCAGGCCAGCCCGAGCAATCCGGCAGTGAACAGCAAAAATACCAGGTTCGGCATTCCAGGCACCAGGCCGAGTAAACCGAGCACGGCGGCGCTTAACAACATAACGCTTGGGTTACTGAAAAGCTGATTCACCATCTGCTCGCCAACATCCTGATCGGTGCTGACACGCGTAACGATGACCCCCGCGGCGGTAGAAATCACCAGCGCCGGAATTTGTGCCACCAGACCGTCGCCAATGGTCAATAGCGTATAACTTTCCGCCGCGTGTCCCATGCTCATGCCATGTTGCAGCACGCCGACCAGCAACCCGCCGACAACGTTAATGACCATGATGAGGATCCCGGCGATGGCATCGCCGCGAACAAACTTACTTGCCCCGTCCATTGAGCCGTAAAAATCGGCTTCCTGAGTCACTTCGGAGCGGCGTTTTTTCGCCTCATCTTCACCAATCAATCCGGCGTTAAGGTCGGCGTCAATCGCCATCTGCTTACCCGGCATACCATCGAGAACAAAGCGCGCACCCACTTCTGCGATACGCCCGGCACCTTTGGTAATGACCATAAAGTTGATGATCACGAGAATGACAAACACCACGATACCGATAGCGAAATTGCCACCAACGAGGAAGTGACCGAACGCTTCGACCACCTTCCCTGCCGCCGCCGCGCCGGTATGCCCTTCCATTAAAATGATACGGGTTGAAGCCACGTTAAGTGCCAGACGCAACAGCGTGGTAAACAACAGAATGGTCGGAAACGCAGCAAACTCAAGCGTGCGCTGGGTAAACATCGCCACCAGCAACACCATGATCGACAAGGCAATATTGAAGGTAAACAACAGGTCGAGTATGAATGCGGGCAGTGGCAGCACCATCATCGACAAGATCAACAGGATCAAAATCGGTCCGGCAAGGATCTGCCATTGTGTCGATTTCAGGTTTGCGGGCAGGCGCAGCATCGCGGCCAGATTACTCATGGGTCGGTTTCTCGTTAATAAAATCCAGGGCTTCCGGCACCGGAAGATGAGTAGGTTGTACAGGGCGCTGTCCACCAGCCAGACGCCAGCGTTTCAGTTGCCAGACCCAGGCCAGCACTTCCGCCACCGCGGCGTACAGTTGACCCGGGATTTGTTGACCAATCTCCGCATGTCGATACAGCGCTCGCGCCAGCGGCGGCGCTTCAAGCGTCGGGACGTTATTTTCAGCGCCAATTTCACGAATGCGCAGCGCGACCAGCCCTGCACCTTTAGCGACCACTTTCGGTGCGCTCATTTTGTTTTCGTCATACTGCAACGCTACCGAATAGTGGGTCGGGTTATTGACAATGACATCCGCTTTCGGCACATCGGCCATCATCCGACGCCGTGCGGCAGCTCGCTGCATCTGACGGATCCGTCCTTTAACATGGGGGTCGCCTTCGCTTTGTTTGAACTCATCACGAATATCCTGCCGCGACATTCGCAGCTTTTTCAGGTGGCTGAAGATTTGGAAAAAGACGTCAAATCCCACCATTGGAATGACACCAAGCACCACCAGCAGTGCGCATAGCCCTACCAAATCCATCGCATTACCCATGGCGGTAATCGGAGACTCGGCCATTAAGCGCATCATCTGCGGCCAGTGATGCCAGAGAAAAAACCCCGTCACGCTGCCAACCAGGATGGTTTTCAAAATTGCTTTAAGCAACTCCGCGCCAGTCTGAGCCGAGAACATCCGTTTAATGCCCGGTAGCGGGTTGAGTTTGGAAAACTTCGGCTGCAAGGATTTGCCGCTAAATACCAGCCCTCCCAGCATGACCGGAGAAATGAGCGCCACCAGTACCACGCCGCTAATCAGTGGCAGCAGCGCCAGCATGGCTTCTCTGATCAGCAGAATAATCTGCCCGAGGATCAGATTCGGGTCTTTGATAATACTGTGATCAAAATGCAGCCCAGCGGAGAGCATGCCCGACAATCGACGGGCCAGCGACACACCGCCAAACCAGATAACACTAACGCCCACCAGCAAAATCAGCAGTGAGGTCAGTTCACGGGAACGCGGGATTTGCCCCTCTTCCCGCGCTTTTTCTAGTCGGTGAGGTGTGGGGGCTTCTGTTTTGTCGTCGCTCTCGTCAGACACGTCGCCAATCCTGGAAAGAGTATTAAGCGTGAATGATGCCAGAGCGCAAAGCGTTCAATGGTTTGAGTAAGGGGCAAAACAGGCGGGATTTAGGGCTTTTGCTGCCACACATCAAGCATAGTGTGCGTTTGTCGGATGCGGCGTCATCGCCTTATCAGACCGCCTGATATGACGTGGTCACGCCACATCAGGCAATACAAATCAAAATCCAAGACTATCCAACAAATCGTCCACCTGATCCTGACTGGCTACCACACCGGCTTTGCTGGTATCGACCTGAGGTCCATTAAGCAAACTCTGGTTTTCACGTTTTGGACGCGACTCCTGTTCCGGGATGTTTTCCAACAGCACCATCAGCAACTGGCGTTCGATCTCCTGAATGACATCCATCATCCGCTTAATGACCTGCCCGGTGAGATCCTGAAAATCCTGCGCCATCATGATTTCCAGCAGTTGCGCGTTAGTAAAGCTGGTATGCGCGGGTACATCTGCCAGAAATTGTCGTGTATCTGTTACCAGTTCACGGGCGTCGGCAAGGTCAATCGGATCGGCAAACCAGTCATCCCAACGTTGGGTTAACGCTTTTGCTGATTTCTCCATTTGATCCTGATGCGGTTGTGACGCCTCAACACTGTTCAGCGCCCGCTCCGCAGCCTGGGCGGTCATCTGCACAACATAGTACAAACGATCGCGCGCATCGGGGATGGCTTCCGCCGCTTCGGCAATGGCCTGATCCAGCCCCAGTTCCCGCAAACTGTCGCGCAGCATACGCGTCAGGCTGCCGATGCGCGCAATGATATCGCCAGCTGAATGCTCGTCAGCAGGTTTGATTGATGGTTGCATCATAGTCGCATCCTCACATGCCCAGTTTCTCAAAGATTTTGTTGAGTTTTTCCTCCAGCGTCGCGGCGGTAAATGGCTTCACCACATAGCCACTGGCCCCCGCTTGCGCCGCAGCAATGATGTTCTCTTTCTTCGCTTCTGCAGTCACCATTAACACTGGCAATGCCGACATCGCGCCATCCGCACGAATTGTTTTCAGCAATTCCAGGCCATCCATATTGGGCATGTTCCAGTCGGAGATAACAAATCCATAACCGCCTGCCTGCAACTTATTGAGAGCGTCGACGCCATCTTCCGCTTCCTCAACATTATTGAATCCCAGCTCTTTCAGCAGGTTACGCACTATGCGTCGCATGGTGGAAAAGTCATCCACAACCAAAAATTTAAGTTCTTTATCCGCCATTTCACACTCCTGATTTAAATACGTATCGCCTGTCCGGCACTAATTTTTGCCAGCATTTGCTGGCTTACCTGGCTAAGATCGACCACTTCGCAAACACCACCCATATTGATGGCCTCGCGCGGCATGCCGAACACCACGCAACTTGCTTCGTTTTGCGCAAGGGTCCATGCCCCCGCCTGACGCATCGCCAACATTCCCGCCGCGCCGTCGTTGCCCATACCGGTCAGGATCACCCCAACCGCATTACGCCCCGCCTGTTTGGCGACAGAATGGAACAACACATCTACCGAAGGCCGATGACGGTTAACCGCCGGGCCATCGTGAATTTTGATTTGGTAATTTGCGCCACTACGCGCCAGCTCCATATGCCGATCGCCCGGCGCAATATAGGCATGCCCCGGCAAGACACGTTCTCCGTCTTCGGCTTCTTTAACCCCGATCTGGCAAAGCTTATTAAGTCTGTCGGCAAAAGAGCGGGTGAAACCGGGCGGCATATGCTGGGTAATTAACAGTGCCGGGCTGGAAAGCGGCAACGGTTGCAGTACGTGACGAATTGCCTCAGTTCCACCCGTTGAAGCACCAATCGCAATCAGTTTTTCAGAACTCAACAACGGCCCCGCCTTCAGCGTTGTCGGTGCCGACAATGGCTTATGTGCTGCAAGGCTCGCCTTTGCTGCCGTACGCACCTTTTCAGCAATCATTTCGCTATACGCCAGCATACCTTCGCGAATACCCAGTTGCGGTTTGGTGACAAAATCTATCGCCCCCAGCTCCAGCGCGCGCAGCGTGACTTCTGACCCTTTGCCGGTCAGGGAAGAAACCATCACAACGGGCATTGGACGCAAACGCATTAATTTTTCGAGGAAATCCAGTCCGTCCATCCGCGGCATTTCAACATCCAGCGTCAGCACATCGGGATTGAATTTCTTAATCAAGTCACGCGCGACCAGCGGATCAGGCGCGGTCGCCACCATTTCCATGTCGCTATGGCTGTTGATGATTTCTGTCATGATCTGGCGCATCAGTGCCGAATCATCGACAGATAACACCCTGATTTTGCTCATCGTTAATCCTTACTTAGCGCATACACCGTCTGACCACGCAGCGTGAAGCGGCGCTCAAGGTGGCTAAAGTTTTCAGAGTGACCCGCAAACAGCAATCCGTCGGGTTTAAGGAGCGGAACAAAGCGGCGCAAAATCTCCTGCTGGGTAGTTTGATCGAAGTAGATCATGACGTTACGACAGAAGATCGCATCAAACGGCCCCGGCACGGTGTACTGTTTCGCCAGTAGATTCAGCGGGGCAAAATCAACATAGTTCGCCAGCTCCTGACGCACGCGTACCAGCCCTTCATGCGGCCCCGTCCCTCGCATGAAATACCGTTGCAGTTGCTGCGGCGTCAGGTTTTTCAACTCTTCATGGCGATAGATACCGCTTCTGGCTTTTTCCAGCACTTCGGTGTCGATATCACTGGCAAACACTTTCCAGCGTCCGGGCGCGGTGCCCAATGTGTCAGCCAGCGTCATCGCAATGCTGTACGGCTCTTCGCCGGTCGAAGCCGCCGCGCTCCATACGCGATACTCGCCAGAACGGCGACGTGCGTGATCCGCGAGCAGAGGGAAATGATGTGCCTCACGGAAAAATGCCGTCAGATTCGTGGTCAGCGAATTGATAAACGCCTGCCACTCACCGCTGTGCTGATTAGATTCCAGCAAGTTCAGATAATGACCGAAATCCGTCAGTCCCAGCGAACGCAAACGACGAACCAGTCGGTTGTAAACCATGTCGCGTTTATGGTCAGCCAGAACGATCCCGGCTCGTTGATAGATCAATTGACTTATCCGCCGAAAATGCGCGTCGGAAAGCGCCAGGCGCTCGGTCATCTGTAACAATAAAGACGTTTGCCCACAGGGCAGAGATGAAGTCATAGCGCCTTCTCAATCACTTCAGGATACCACTGGCGCAATTTGTAACTGCACCGACTCATGTCGTGCTACTTCATGTTCTTCAAGGGTAAATACCGCCACACGCGACGAAAGATGGTCGGCCTGATTCGCCAGTTGTTCCGTTGCCACCGCCACTTCTTCTACCAGCGAGGCGTTCTGCTGAGTCACCTGATCCATCTGGCTGACAGCCTGTGCAACCTGCTCAATCCCCCGCTGTTGTTCTTCCGACGCAGAGGCAATTTCTCCCATAATGTCGTTCACGCGGGTCACCGAACTGACAATATCGATCATGGTCGCGGCGGCGTTATTCACCAGTTTCGAACCCTGCTGGACACGATTGACTGACTCTTCGATCAGCCCTTTGATCTCTTTTGCTGCCTGCGCGCTACGGCTGGCAAGATTGCGCACTTCACCTGCCACTACCGCAAAACCACGCCCCTGCTCTCCGGCGCGAGCCGCTTCCACTGCCGCATTCAGGGCCAGAATATTGGTCTGGAAAGCAATTCCGTCGATAACGCTGATAATGTCGCCAATTTTTTGCGAGCTGGTGGCGATCTCCTGCATGGTGTGAGTCATGGTACTGACCTGAACACCGCCCGCCTGCGCCGTTGTCGCGGCATTTTTTGCCAGTTCCGACGCCTGTCGTGCGTTATCGGCGTTTTGCCCTACCGTGGCGGTTAATTGCTCCATACTGGCGGCCGTTTGTGCCAGCGATGCCGCCTGCTGTTCGGTACGACTTGAGAGATCGTTATTGCCTGCGACAATCTCCGCGATACCAATGTGCATCTCCTGGCTTCCCTTACGCACATCACTTACCGTCCCACGCAAAGCCTGCTGCATGGTCTTCAGACTGGCAAAAATGGCGGTGATCTCATTACGACCATATACCGCAATCGGACGCGCCAGATTACCCGCAGCAATGCTGTCAAAATGGCTACCGATAATGGCCAGTGGTTGAACAATCATCTTGCGCGTCCACCACAGCGCACTGCTGATGTAGATCGCCGCAACAATAATCATGCTGATAAACACCAGTGCCGAAATCTGATAGTTACGCTGGCTTTGCGCACTGGCGGCTTCCAGCACATGGTTGATCTCCAGCTGCCAGGCCTCAAAGTTAACGTCAAACGCATTCTGTGATCCCTGCACCGGCGCAGTGAGGAAATCCGAAAGTTGATTACTTTCAAGCCAGGTCGCCTGATGTTCGAGATCGTTGTGCCAGCGGGCAAAACTTTTCTCCGTCTCTTTTTGCAATCCCCTGACGTGCTCGTTGCCCGCAGTCATCGCCATAAAACTTTTAAACAGCGTGGTGGATTGCGTCAGACTGGCGCGCGCCGTCGTCATCAACGTTTTAATGTCATCCGCCGGATAGCTAAGTGCCGTCAGAGTGCCCGCTTTGTTCAGCGCGGTACTGGCCTGTAACATTACCGCCCGAGTTTGCGCTAATGCCGCACGTTGCTGATTGCTCTGCTCGACCTGATTCAGTCGTTGCAAATCGTCGCGAAATGCCCAAAAAGACATGCCGTTACTGCCAATCTGCAAGATCCCGCAGAGAATCAAAATTAAAAACAGCGTGGTCGAAATTCGAATACGATTAAACATCAACGCTCCCCATCAGGCGGCAATGACCGCGTTAGTAAATACTCGTCAAAATGTTTCCCAGTTTGGATCTTGTTCAGCAATTCGCAGTCGTGGCTGTGCCGGTGGTTGCTCACTGGCAGGACGGGATGGTGTTTGCGGTTTATTGGTGAGTGGGCTGGCTGCCAGACGGAACGCGGAAACCGCTTGCGTTAAACGACTCGCCTGTTCTTCCAGCGCAGCGGCGGCGGCAGCTGATTCCTGCACCAGCGATGCGTTCTGTTGCGTGACGCGATCCATTTCCGAAACCGCCAATGCGACTTGATCGATGCCACGGCTCTGTTCATCCGATGCCGATGCAATCTCGCCCATAATGTCAGTCACGCGAGTGACAGCATTGACGATATTGTTCATTGTTTCCCCGGCGCTTTCGACCAGCACCGAACCGGTATCAACGCGTGAGACGGAGTCTTCAATGAGGGCTTTGATCTCTTTTGCCGCCTGGGCGCTGCGACTGGCAAGATTACGCACTTCACCCGCCACCACGGCAAAACCACGGCCCTGTTCACCCGCACGCGCGGCTTCAACCGCGGCATTCAGCGCGAGGATATTAGTCTGGAAGGCAATACCGTCGATAACGCTGATAATGTCGGCAATTTTCTTCGAACTATCGGCGATCTCATGCATCGTTTTCACTACGCCATCCACCACTTTGCCGCCGTGCTGGGCGGTGTCGGAGGCACTTTGCGCCAGTTGCGAGGCCTGGCGGGCGTTATCGGCGTTTTGCTTCACTGTCGCGGTGAGCTGCTCCATGCTGGCGGCAGTTTCTTCCAGCGCGGATGCCTGCTGTTCAGTACGGGAGGAAAGATCGGTGTTGCCCGCCGCAATTTCACGGGTACCGGCATAGATGGCATCTGAACCTTCGCGGACATGAGTGACGGTGTCAGTCAAAGAGCGTTGCATATGTGAAACGCTCTGCGCCAGGTCGCCCATTTCACTGCGCCCGTCAATGGTCAGGGTATTCGCCAGGTTACCACCGGCGATTTCGCGAATGTGAGCAATAATTTTTGCCAGCGGAGTAAGCAACATACGGCGAATGCCGTACCACGCCACCAGCAGAATCAATACCACCACCAGCGCGATAACCGCCAGTTGCCACTGGGCAAATCGGTAATCATCTGCGTTGTCAGTGACGATATCGCGATACAGTTTTTCACTGCTGAGGGCGTACTGAGCAAACGCTTCGCCCATTGCATTTTGCATTCCCTGGGTTGGCTGAGCGAAATAAGCTCCAGTATTGCCATAATCTAGATAATCAATCAGTTCAGTTAACGCTGTGTAATAGTTTTTATATTTTTCATCAATATTACGACTGGTAGCGACCATTTCAGGTAACGGTGCCATGCTTTTGAATTTTTTATAATGCGTCGCTGCCTGCGCCAATGTTTTCCTGGCGCTATCGAGCAATTCAACTTTGGCGTTACTTTGTTGATTGGAGGAATCCATCATCATCCGTACCGCTGAACGACTCAGGTTAATGCGCGTTTGCAGCATTAAATCCCAGGTTGACGTCAGCTCGCCCTGCTGTTCCCGTAATTGATTGGAAACCACAAAGCTCTTCTGGCTATGGTGAAGGGAAGAAAAAAACAGACTGCCGGAAATAAGCTGTAACAGTGCGAATACCCCCAGCACCATTACCAACAGCGTGACTACGCGGATACGGTTAATCATAAGGCACCTTCCTGAAAACAAGTTGATCTCGTTATCGGCAAGGAGGGGGGAAACTTTATTGCTGATGCCACCCGCCGCGAAATTGAAATAAAAAACCCGATGCGCAGATCATCGGGTTCATTTCAATTGAGGAAATCGGGAGAATTACGCCACTTCTGACGCCGCGCTATCTAACAGCGCCATCTCTTCGCTGTTCAGCAGTTTTTCGATGTTCACCAGAATCAACATCCGGTCGCCCAGTGCGCCCAGTCCAGTGAGATATTCTGTTGAAAGCGTCACGGCAAATTCCGGTGCCGGACGAATTTGCTCCGCCGTCAATGAAAGCACGTCTGAGACGCCGTCAACCACGATGCCGACCACCCGCTGTCCGAGATTCAGGACGATAACTACCGTGTTGTCGTTATAGTCCACATCCACCTGGCTGAACTTAATTCGTAAGTCAACAATCGGCACAATAACGCCGCGCAGATTCGTGACGCCTTTGATAAACGCTGGCGTGTTCGCAATCCGTGTTACCTGATCGTAGCCACGGATCTCCTGCACTTTCAGGATATCAATACCGTACTCTTCATCACCAAGGGTAAATACCAGAAATTCCTGGCCTGACGGCTCGCTGGCCAGCTTTGTTACATTCGTCATACCGGTCATATTGTTACCTTTTTACTCATTCAGGCGGCGGTGTTCGCCATACGTTGTTCGCGGTTTATCGCCTGCAAGGCGGAGACATCAACAATCAGTGCCACGCTGCCGTCGCCAAGAATGGTCGCAGCAGAAATGCCGGGGACTTTGCGATAGTTACTTTCAAGGTTTTTAACCACAACCTGGTGTTGACCAATTAATTGATCCACCAGCAAGGCGTAGCGGCGACCGCCACTTTGTAAGATCACCACAATTCCCTGGGTGGCTTCGGTTTTCGCGCCCGCGACGTTGAACACTTTCCACAGTTCGACGATGGGCAGATATTCACCCCGCACTTCCAGCACCCGCTCGCCGCCGGCCAGTGGATGGAGATCGGCTTCACGGGGTTGCAGTGATTCCATAACAGCATTCAGCGGCAGAATGAAAACTTCATCCGCAACGCGTACGGACATGCCGTCGAGGATGGCCAGCGTCAGCGGCAGTAAAATGCGGATCGTAGTGCCAGTACCCTGCTTCGACTGGATTTCGACATGACCGCCCATCTCCTGGATATTACGTTTGACGACGTCCATGCCGACGCCGCGCCCGGAGACGTCGGTGACCTGCTCTGCCGTGGAGAAGCCAGGTGCAAATATCAGCATCGCGACTTCGTCGTCGCTCATGTTTTCGCTGACAGTCAAACCTTGCGAGGCCGCTTTTGCCAGAATTCGCTCACGGTTTAGCCCCGCCCCATCGTCGGTCACTTCAATGCAAATGTTGCCGCCCTGATGTTCGGCAGACAGAATTAAATTTCCGACGCTGTTTTTACCTGCGGCGAGCCGTTTTTCTGGCAGTTCAATACCGTGATCGAGGCTATTGCGTACCAGGTGGGTCAGCGGGTCGATAATGCGTTCTATCAGGCTTTTGTCGAGTTCAGTAGAACTGCCCACCAGCGTCAGTTCTACCTGCTTGCCGAGTTTTCCCGCCAGATCACGCACCAGCCGGGGATAGCGACTAAAAACATATTCCATCGGCATCATGCGAATCGACATCACTGATTCCTGCAAATCACGGGCGTTACGTTGTAACTGCCCCATGCTGGTTATCAAATCACCATGATTAACCGGGTCCAGTTCGCTGGAACGCTGGGCAAGCATGGACTGGGTGATAACCAGCTCGCCGACGAGGTTAATTAATTGATCAACCTTTTCTACCGCTACACGGATGCTGGTGGATTCATTGCTGCGCGTCGTTTTTTCCCGCTCCACGCGGCCGGTTGGCGCTTGTTCGGCTGCCAGTTTAAGCACTGGTGGGGTGGATATTTTTGGCGAGACTTCTACTGTTTCAAAGGTAATCTGATCGGCTTCAATCACAAAACAGAGTACCGCTGTGATGTCATCTTCGGCGATGTCGCCCGGTAATATTGCCGAGAGCGAATCCGCCCCTTTCACCACGTCAGTTAACGTTGTCAGATGTCCCAGTTCTTCTTCCAGCAGGTCGACTTCCCCGGCCTTCAGGCGCGAAAGGATAATTCGTCGCGGCGACTGACTGCGACTCTGCTCATCTTGCGGTTCACTTTTGGCAACCACACTTAATCGGGTCACTGCGGATGGCGTTTCGCCTTTCGCTTCTAATGCCAGTTGACGCAAGGCCTGGCAGATATAATCGAAGCTGGCGGCATCCGGCTCTTGCGACTGTTTATAAGCGTCGAGCTGTTCTTGCATGATGTCCTTCGTTTCCAAAAACAGATTGATAATGTCGGTGTTGAGTTGCATCTCACCTCGTCTGGCTTCATCGAGCAGGTTTTCCATCAGATGCGTGGTTTCCTGCAAAACGCTGAAGCCAAAAGTTCCTGCCCCTCCTTTGATCGAGTGGGCAGCCCGAAAGATGGCATTCAATTGTTCGGCATCTGGCGCTTCCGGCTGCAAAACCAGCAAATGCTGCTCCATGTCAGCCAACAGTTCGTCCGCTTCATCAAAAAATGTCTGATAAAAATCGCTTATATCCATGCTCACGCTGTCACCTCGGTTCGGCTGATGGCATTGTGGGAACACTGACCTGTGGTGCAACCTCAGGTTTTTCCAGGGCGCTTACTGGCTCATTCTGGCTTTCGGCGTTTTCATGCAAAATGGCCTGTTCGGCTTGTTTGTTCAGTACCAGCAGGCTGATGCGACGGTTGACGGCATCATCAGGTCCGCGATCGCTTAAGCGCATCGTTGCCGCCATGCCGACGACACGTAACACTTTGCCGCTATCCAACCCTCCGACCATCAGTTCGCGGCGGGATGCATTGGCCCGATCGGCAGAAAGCTCCCAGTTGCTATATCCTTTCTCACCGCTGGCGTAGGGGAAATCATCGGTATGACCTGAAAGGCTAATACGGTTGGGAATACCGTTCAGTACAGGCGCAATGGCGCGCAGAATGTCGCGCATATAGGGTTCGACATCGGCACTGCCGGTTCTAAACATCGGGCGATTCTGGCTATCGATGATCTGAATACGTAGACCTTCCTGGACCAGATCGATTTTGAGATGGGGACGTAACGCCCGCAGTTTCGGATCGGACTCTATCAACTGGTCGAGATCACCCCGCAATTTCCGCAATCGACTTTGCTCCATGCGTTTTTTCAGCTCTTCGATGTTCGGCTGCTTATTCACTTCCCCCTGGCTTTGGGTGTAATCATCACCACCGCCGGGAATTGGGCTTTCACTATTAGAAATGCGATCGCCGCCCGTAACCGCAGTCGCCAGTGGAGTCCGGAAGTACTCCGCAATCTGAATCAGCTCTTTTGGGCTGGAGATGGAGATCAGCCACATCACCAGAAAAAAGGCCATCATCGCAGTCATAAAGTCGGCATAAGCAATCTTCCACGATCCATGTGCTGCCCCGTGGCTTTTGGCTTTGCGTCGTTTGACGACAATAATCGGATGCGCTTGATTCTTCATGCTTCCTCGATTGTCGTCTGTTGTTGCGGATTTTTCACCGCACGCACATGCTCTTCCAGTTCAATAAACGACGGACGTTCGCTGGAATAGAGCGTTTTGCGACCAAACTCAACGGCGATAGGCGGTGCGTAACCGTTCAGATTAGAAAGCAGAGTGACTTTGACGCACTGCATCATTTTGCTGGTTTCGGCGCTTTTCTGACGTAAAACAGTCGCTAATGGGGAAATAAATCCGTAAGCCAATAAAATGCCGAGGAAAGTCCCCACCATCGCATGTGCGATAAGCGCACCCAGCTCGGCGGCAGGACGATCGGCTGAACCTAACGCGTGAACGACCCCCATTACAGCCGCAACAATACCAAACGCCGGAAGTGAGTCCCCGACCAGCGCCAGACTGTTCGCCGGGACTTCTGCCTCGCTTTCGTGCGTCTCAATCTCTTCATCCATCAGGGCTTCGATTTCGAAGGTGTTCATGTGACCGCTGATAATCAGGCGCAGATAATCGACGATAAAATCAAGCATGACGCTATCCGCGAGGATGCGTGGGTAGCTGGCGAAGATCTCGCTCTCACGGGGATTTTCAATATCACGTTCCAGCGAAAACATCCCCATCTGCCGCGATTTCGCCATCAACCGATAAAGCAGAGCCAGCAGATCCATATACATTGCTTTGGTGTATTTGGAGCGACGAAACAGCAACGGCAGCGCCTTCAGCGTGCCTTTAATCGCTTTGCCATTATTGCCGACGATAAACGACCCAATCCCTGCACCGGCAATAATCACCAGTTCAGCGGGTTGATAGAGTGCTCCAAGGCTTCCACCGGTCATCAAATAACCGCCGAAAACTGTACCGAGAACAACCAGGTAACCTAATAAGATAAGCACGACATCATCCTTCCACTGTTGACCATGACAGGATGTTCAGTCGTCAGGCGTTAACGCGCGATTGGGGCAAAAAAAAGCAGCGGTACGTCGTTACCGCTGCTGGAATGTTGCGCCTCACCGTATCAGTTAAACAGCCTGTACTCTCTGTTCATCCAGCAGTTGTGGGATAATATCGGCAGGATTCTGGGAAAGTTTACGTCTTTTTACTGCCCGGGATGGCGGTTGACATAAGCTGCAGGCAAAGCTGCCAACAGGCTGGTGAGCGTGGGTAATAAAATTGCCGCCGCAGCAGTTGCAGCTGGAAAGTTGCAGTAATCCACTTTCAACAAACCGCACCAATGTCCAGGCACGGGTTAATGCCAGCAGTGGTCCTTCTTCTGCTTGTGGGCACTGTTCAAGGTATAAACGGTAGGCTTTGATCACCGCATCGACGCCATTACACAAACCGGTTTTCAGTAAAAACTGCCATGCATTACAGAACATCGAAGCATGAACGTTTTGTTCCCAGGTCATAAACCAGTCGGTTGAGAATGGCAGCATGCCTTTCGGCGGTGGGCTTCCGCGCAGTTCTTTATAAAGTTTTATCAGGCGTCCGCAACTTAACTGTGTTTCGCTTTCCAGCATCTGCAAACGAGCGCCCAGGGTGATCAATTCCATTGCCAGCTGAATATCCCGCGCTTCCTGAACAATGCTTTTTTCACTCATGATCAGGCCCTTTTCTTGCGCAGCGCTTCTTCAGGCTGATTAACATCATTCAGCAAGCGTGTTGAGAGCATGATGCCGGTATGAATTTGCTGGAGATCGTCAACGCGGGAATCTTGCGTCAACTGAGTAATCGTCTGGTGGCTGTCAAAACGGAAGTGACAAACCAGTTGATTGGTTTCTGCCAGCTTAACCATTTGCGGAAGAGTCAGTGCCGCTAACGTTGTCGCCATTTCTTCATTTATGCCGAGACGAAACATAGCGGACGCTTTGTCCTGAACAATCAAACGCTGTGCAAGTAGTAAATATGACAAGTTGATGTCATAAATGTGTTTCAGCAACTCGGAGGTATGCATTATTCCCACCCAGAATAACCAACTTTATTTTTATGCGGTTTCACCGCACCCCGTGATGTCGCCGGGAAGCCCCGGTAAAAAATAATTAGCATTAGAATAGTTGCGATAAGCTGCAATAAGCAGAACCACCTTTATGGTTTAATATGTCCTTACAAATAGAAATGGGTCTTTACACTTATCTAAGATTTTTCCTAAATCGACGCAACTGTACTCGTCACTACACGCACATACAACGGAGGGGGGCTGCGATTTTCAATAATGTGTGATGCAGATCACACAAAACACTCAATTACTTAACATAAATGTATAAGTCATACTTTTGTTTTGGGTGTATTTCAATCTGTTAAAAAGTTTTTCGCTACGCTAGCAAGCAAAAATGAAACAGGAATAATCGAAATGGGATGTTGCGCACAGTCAAAATAACTCACCGTAAATAATCATCTGCTATAAATAATCACTTTCATGCAATACCAGATAAGCTATTTTTAAACAGACACTTACCGCACAACAAACTAATTAAATACAAAGAAAGGCAACAATCAACTTAATGTTAATGAAATGTTTTACATATATTAACCACTTGTTTAATGCGGAGAATCAGTACACTATTTTCTTATAATTACATTTGAAATTATATGATCACCGGGAGTGATTGATTAATTATCTTTACTAATAATCAGACTAATATTTACCAGTTTGACCGAGTTGGGATTGCGTCGTTTCTCCATTAGGAGTAAAGCTTTAATGTCACCTGAAGTTCACAGAATAAGGAACAGGTTATGAGCTATAGCAATATTCTTGTCGCTGTTGCGGTTACACCGGAAAGTCAGCAACTGCTGGCAAAAGCGGTATCTATCGCCAGGCCAGTAAAGGGACACATCAGTTTAATTACTCTCGCTTCCGACCCGGAAATGTACAATCAATTAGCTGCGCCGATGCTTGAAGATTTACGCAGCGTGATGCAGGAAGAAACGCAAAGCTTTCTTGATAAGTTAATTCAGGATGCGGGGTATCCCGTTGACAAGACGTTTATTGCCTACGGTGAGTTAAGCGAACATATTCTGGAAGTATGTCACAAGCATCATTTCGATTTGGTGATTTGCGGTAATCACAATCACAGTTTCTTTTCGCGAGCATCCTGCTCGGCGAAAAGAGTTATTGCCTCAAGTGAGGTCGATGTGCTGTTAGTTCCACTTACGGGAGATTAACCGCTCCTACGCAAGCTTTGGAAAGGTAGCAACTTTATCGCGCTGCTGGCTTTCCGCGCTTCGCGGAACTATCTGCTTTAGGTCGCTAATGAAGCACTCCTGCCAGTGGTTAATATCGTTTTTCACGATAACGTCCAGCATTTCTGCATGACGGGAAATACGTTCCGCCAGCGACATAGTCAATGCACGATCCAGCGCAGCTGCAACTTCGTCACGATCGTAGGGGTTAACAATTAACGCCGACGTTAACTCGTTTGCCGCTCCCGCAAATTGCGAAAGAACAAGAACGCCCGGATTGGCTGGGTCCTGAGCAGCAACATACTCTTTTGCTACCAGGTTCATCCCGTCACGCAGTGGCGTCACTAAGCCCACGTCAGAGTAGCGGAATATTTTCATCAGTAATTTACGGTCAAAATGCTGATTCAAATAATAAAGCGGCGTCCAGCCTAATTGCCCGTATTTACCATTAATTCGTCCAGCTTCATTTTCGAGCTGATGACGAATATCCTGATAGGCTTGCACATCACCACGCGACGTTGGTGCAATCTGGGTATAACGAATTTTACCATGATGCTGCGGATATTTTTCCAGCAACGCTTCATAGGCGAGAAAACGCTCTGGCAAACCTTTGGAATAATCCAGCCGTTCGACAGAAAAGATATTTTGTACGTTTTTCAGTTCCGCTTTAAGTTGCGCCAGTTTTGGCGGCAGTGGCCCGGCAGCCTGTTTGGCTATTTCTTTCGGTTCAATGCCGATCGGGTAGACTTCTGTTCGAAATGCTTTGCCCCAGGCTGTATGGCTTTTTGCGCTACGTGTCGTGACGCGGGTCAGGTTAGAAAGACAATCCAGGAACGCCAGACGATCGTTTTCTGTCTGGAAACCCAGCAAATCATAATCACAAAGCTGTTCAAGCAAGGTGTCATATGTCGGCAGCGCGTTGAAGATTTCCGGTGTCGGGAAAGGAATATGCAGAAAGAAACCAATGCGATTATTCACTCCCCGTTTGCGTAATTCATGCGCAAATGGCAACAGGTGATAATCGTGGATCCAGATAATGTCATCGTCTTGCAACAGCGGCAGTAATTTATCTGCCAGCAACGCATTTACGCGTAGATAGCCGTCCCAGGCAGGACGCTGAAATTGCACCAGATCGAGCCGATAATGAAAAGCGGGCCAGAGAACGGCATTGGAGAATTGGTTGTAGTATTCGTCAAGGTCCTGTTCGCTGAGGTTAAAAGAGGCCCACGTAATGTTACCTTTTTTCACCTTTTTTAGCGGCTGATCCTCATTCCCTGTTTCACCACTCCAGCCAAACCACAGTCCGCCTGCGGCTTTCAGTGCCCCCAGTATGCCAACGGCAAGGCCACCGGCACTGGCGGCGTGCTCGTCTGGTGGTGCAATCCGGTTAGATACTACGACTAAACGACTCATAGTCATCACTCCTGTTATTTTCTCTTTTTTGTTGTAATGCGGTGGTTATCATTTCAAGCCAGCTCCAGACATCCGGCACACCCGCCAGTCGCCATGATGCCTGAGTTGCACCTGTGCCAATTTTTACTGACATTCCGCCCAGTCGGTTAACGACTGCGAAGCCAGATTCATCGGTTAAATCATCGCCCAGAAATACGGGCGTTCGCCCGATAAAGGGAGCTTCCTGCATAAAAGCTGCAATTGCCTCACCTTTACTGGTACCTCTCGGTTTGATCTCGACAACACACTTTCCCTGCTGTAACGCCATTTGTGGCCAGATCTGAGTAATACGTTGCGCTAATGTCATTAATGCGTCTTCATGCTGCGGAGCCTGACGATAATGCAGCGCAAAAGCCATCCCTTTCGCCTCCAGCTCCGCGCCGGGATACTGAGCGATGACTGTATGCAGTTGCACGCTAATATCACGCGCAATCGCATCCGGCAGATGAACGATATGTGTTTTACCATTGATGTCACGGCGCTCCGCCCCATGCACGCCCGCTAACGGGAAGCGATAAGGTTTTGCCAGTGCGTCAAGCTCCACCATTGAGCGCCCTGATATCAATGCCAATGCACCATCACTTGCGGTTGCCAGTAGCTGTAGTCCTTGCAGAATATTGTCAGGCACGACGACCTGATCGGGATGCGGTTTGATTTCCGCCAGCGTTCCATCAAGATCAAAAAACCAGGCATATTTCGCGGATAGTTCAGGGGTTTCGGTTAACGGTTCTGTCACCCGGTTCTCCTCCTTCTCTTTTCTTATTGTGTTGCGCAGAACGCGCTTTACAGACATGTAAGTATAGACAGTGTGACGGGGGTCGCCATTTGCAACGAAGAACAGCCAACCGTTATGGCGGTTGGCTATGGTGGGAAAAAACGCTAAATTGTTGCAGAAAAAAGCATCAGACAGTGCGTTTCGCTTTTTGCTTGTAACGGTCGAAGATCACCGCTGCCAGCAGGATTAAGCCGCGAACCACGTACTGCGCGAAAGGAGAAATATTAAGCAGGTTCATGGCGTTTTCCACGGTGCCTAAAATTAAGATACCCGCCACCACATATGAGATTTTTCCGATGCCACCTTTCAGAGAAACGCCACCTAAAACGCAGGCGGAGATAACAATCAGCTCATAACCAATCGACGTCATTGGCTGCCCACTGGTCATACGTGAAGCCAGAATAATTCCGGCTATCGCTGATACCAGGCCTGAGAGAACAAAGATAATAATTTTGGTGCGAACAACCGGTACACCCGCCAGACGCGCGGCCTCTTCGTTCCCGCCAATCGCCAGGGTGTTACGACCAAAGGTGGTTTTATTCAGCAGCAAACCAAAGATAATCAGACACGCGACGGTGAGCCAGATTGGCGCAGGCAGACCGAACCAGTTGGCGTAACCAAGGGCAAAGAAGCTTTCATCTTCGATACCGACCGCTTTACCGTCTGAAATGATGTACGCCAGACCTCGAACAATCTGCATCGTTGCCAATGTCGTGATCAGAGCATTTATTTTCAGTTTGGCGATAACAAAGCCATTGACCAGGCCACAGAGAACGCCCAGCAACAACCCCGCTGCCACGCCAATCCACAGGCTTTCAGTCAGGTTAATAACCACCGCCGTGGTGACACCCGCACAGGCAATTACGGAGGCGACAGAAAGGTCAAAGTCACCGGAAGCGAGGCAGAACAACATGCCACAAGCCACCATCCCCGACATGGAAATTGCCAGGCCCAACCCTTTCATATTAATGAAGGTGGCAAAATTTGGGACAAAAATGGCACAGGCGATAAAGAGCACCGCAAACACCACCAGCATGCCGTACTGATCCCAGATACGCCCGAAGCTGAATGACGACTTAGGTGCGCCAGACCCCGATGTAGAAACAGAAGACATCATACTCTCCTTACTCAGGCAACAGCCTGGCTGACTTTAGGCATCGCAAGGCTCAGTGCCTGACGCTCATCTGCCTGCTCGTGTAACAATTCACCGGCGATTTCACCTTCCCGCATCACCACAATCCGGTCGGCAACGCCGAGGACTTCAGGTAAGTCGCTGGAGGCAAACAGCACCGCCACGCCCTGCGCCGCCAGCGCATAAATTACGTTATATATTTCGTGCTTAGCGCCAACATCAATGCCGCGCGTAGGTTCATCCAGCAAAATGACCTTCATCTCTTCCGATAACCAGCGGCCCAGAATGGCTTTTTGCTGATTTCCGCCTGAGAGATTCATGATCAGTTGCTCCGCGCCCGGCGTTTTGATGTTGAGCGAACGAATGTGGTGATCGGCATTGTTTTCTTCCCAACCGTTGTTGATTACACAACCGCCGAGCACATGTTTACGTCTGGCACTGATGTTGATATTGTCGCGAACGGAGTGCACGGGAATAATGCCTTCCGCTTTGCGATCTTCCGGGCAGAGCATCATGCCTGCGGCAATGGCGTGGCTCGGTTTACGAATATCGATCGGCTGTTGGTCGATATAAACCTGACCGGCGGTGATTTGCGTCCCGCCAAACATGCCTTTCATTAATTCGCTACGCCCCGCCCCTACCAGACCAAACAGCCCAACAATTTCACCACTGCGAACCGCCAGACTTATTGGCGTACGCACGCCTGGTGCTTTCACAGCATCAAGACGTAGGCGCTCCTCGCCATAACTACGCGGTTGCCAGCCGTAGATATCGCCAATGTCGCGCCCGACCATCGCCTGCACCAGCGCGTCGTGGTCAACCTGCTGCATATCGGTAAAGGTTTTGACATAACGTCCATCTTTAAAGACAGTAATGGCATCGCTGAGGGCAAATATTTCTTCCATACGGTGAGAAACGTATAAGATTACCCGCCCCTCTTTTCGCAGTTCACGAATAACGCGGAAAAGATTGTCGATTTCACGGGCAGAGAGGGAGCTGGTTGGCTCATCAAAGGCGATAATTTTGGCGTTACGCGCCAGCGCTTTGGCGATTTCAACCATCTGCCACTGACCAATGGAGAGATATTTCAGCGGCGTGTCCGGGTCAATATCCATACCAAGATGTTTAAGTTGTAAACCCGCCTCATAATTCAGCAATGAGCGATTCACAATGCCGCCTTTATGCGGCAGCTGGCCGAGATAGATGTTTTCCGCGACGGTCATTTCCGGCACGAGATGCAGTTCCTGGTAAATAATCGCCACGCCCGCGTTAAGTGCTGCGGTCGTGTCGGAAAAGGACATTTCCTGCCCATTAATCACTACAGAACCCGTGGTTGGCGCATAGTTGCCGCTGAGGATTTTTAAGAGAGTTGATTTTCCTGCGCCATTTTCACCCATCAACGCATGAACCTGACCGGCATAGCAGTCAAAACTAATATCCGTCAGCGCCTTAACGCCGGGAAACGTTTTACCGATGCCGCGAAATGAGAGATACGGGGTAGACTGTTGCATAACGTCTCCGTGAATCACTGGTCGTTCACACCCCCTCTGCATCATGCAGAGGGGAATTTTTCCGGCAAATTACTTACCGCCTAAACCTTTTTTCTCCAGTTCTTCTTTAAAGTTGTCACGCGTGATCAGTACCACGTCGGTAACTTCGGTAAATTTTGGCGGTTCAACGTCTTTTGCTACCCAGTTGTAAAGCATTTCGCTGGATTTATAGCCATGTACGTCCGGGCTTGGCAGCAGGGAACCGTAGAAGCCGGTTGCCTGTGCTTTAGACAGTTCGCTCACCGCATCCACACCGTTAATGCCAATGCCGATGATATCGGCCGCTTTAAAGCCCTGACCTTCCGTCGCGCGTACGCCGCCCAGCACGGTGCTGTCGTTCATACCGACGATCAGCCAATGTTTAACTTCCGGATGTTGAACCAGCATTGAGTTGGCAGCGTCAAATGCCCCCGGGATGTCGTTAGATTTGGTAGGTACCTGATAAATTTGTTTTTCCGGGAATCCGGCCGCTTTCAGCGCATCCATAGATCCCGTAGTACGGCGGCGGGCGGTATCCAGTTCGTTGGCGGTAATCGCCATCACCGCGCTTTCTTTGACATCCCAGCCACGTTTCTGCATCTCTTTATACAGTTCCTGGCCCTGACGTTCGCCAATTTTAGTCGCCGCCATCATCACCAGCGGAACGGTATCCATTGGCTTACCTTTGGCGTTAACAAACTGGTCATCCACGGCAATGACTTTCATATCGTAGCCACGCGCTTTCGCGACGATGGCAGAGCCGAGTTTGGGGTCCGGAGTACAAATAACGAAACCTTTTGCGCCACTGGCAGCCAGGCTGTCGATCGCGTTCAATGTTTTTTCGCCATCCGGCACGGCAATCTTAATAACCTCAAACCCTAAATCCTTCCCGGCTTTATCGGCAAACTTCCATTCGGTCTGGAACCACGGCTCTTCCGGTTGCTTCACCAGAAAACCGAGCTTCAGGTTCTCCGCCATAGCGGATTGTGACATAACGGCTGCCAGACCAATGGCTGCCAGGGCTTTAGTAAATTTGTGCATGGTTCTCTCCAGCTTTAGTGTCGTTTTGTGTAGGGCAAAAACGAATGACATTCGTTAAATTAATCGGAAAACAAAGCATTACCTTTTAACTAAAAGATAAGTGACTGTGTTGACATAGTTTTAGCGAGAAATTAATTCTCCATAGGAGAGCAATATCACATCGCAGAATTACAGTGAGAACGTGCATAAATTTAGCGGGAAAAGACATAATGGAAAGCCAATTTGTCAGACAAATTGTCGAATGCACAGCAGATTAATCCATAAGATTAGCCTGGAAATCCTTGTTGTCTTTGGTACCCATGCGGGATGTCTTCTTTTTAACCAGTCAATAGGCCGCATTACCTGGCGTTGAGTTTTTGAAATGGTGTAATAACCGCAACTCAAAGATGTGGAAAATGCACGTCATTCATTTCGTCATTAATTATCACTGTGCTCATTAATTAACAGAACACGTATAATGAGAGCCATCTCGCAAAAATGAAAAAACGTTTTATAAAATCATCACTTCATCATGAATTCAAATTCATTGATTAATATCAACAAGATACAAAAAGCACTATCATTAAAATTCATTGCAGTTACATTGATTTCATCAATGAAATGTAAAAATATATAAACTTGATGATTTAAGCATTTTCTTATACCCGTTCAGACGTTATTCTTATTTCAGATCATCGTCAGAATTGACTCCACGATCACATTTCGGACCGGCAGAAAGGAATTATTCTGCAAACAGTAATTATGGTGTTTTGATTTATCTTGCACCTCTCCACTTCTGGATATAAGGATATTAGGTATGGCAACCGCTGGAATGCTTCTCAAACTCAACTCTCAAATGAACCGCGAGTTTTACGCATCCAATCTCTACCTTCACCTGAGTAACTGGTGTTCTGAACAGAGTCTGAACGGCACCGCCACTTTCCTTCGCGCCCAGGCACAGAGTAATGTGACCCAAATGATGCGCATGTTTAACTTTATGAAGAGTGTCGGCGCTACCCCCATCGTTAAAGCCATTGATGTTCCCGGTGAAAAACTGAACTCTCTGGAAGAACTGTTCCAAAAAACGATGGAAGAATACGAGCAACGTTCTAGTACGTTGGCACAGTTAGCCGATGAAGCGAAAGAACTGAATGATGATTCAACCGTCAATTTCCTGCGCGATCTGGAAAAAGAACAGCAGCATGATGGTCTGTTGCTGCAAACCATTCTTGATGAAGTGCGCAGTGCGAAACTTGCGGGTATGTGCCCTGTGCAGACCGACCAACATGTTCTGAATGTCGTGTCACACCAGCTGCATTGATCATCATCGGCGCTAATGCATTGCGCCGATGAAGGTTTTGAGAAACCGCTGCCTCATCTGTTTGAAGCAGCGGTTTTTTTAATGGGATTCACCCTGTGGGGTAAACTTGAGTTCAATAAGCGCGATGGCTTTTTGGATTGCCCGCATGGTGACCGGGTCTGCGGCGGCGGGATGGTTAGTAAAGTCGATATTCTTCAGCTGACTGGACATTTTTTCACGAACTTCAACGGGCGCGATTACATCGAGAACATCCAGAATTTGTTTGATAACCAACTGGCAAGCAACCACATCAGAAACCAGTTCCTGATCGGCATTCAGCGGCTGGGACATCGTAAACTCCTGATAGCATTTTGAAAGCCGTTATAGTAGCGGCTTCACATCTTCAGCGATAGTCACATCCACCGTCATCAGGACACAAAAAAACCTGCCGGAGCAGGTTTTTTGTTATCGGAACATATTGCCTGGCGGTACGTCTTTGAACGTCTTGCAATAGTTATTGAACATACTTTTCAGGATTTTGCGCAGTTTCATCGCGGCACTCCGACTATTTGTTATACAGGTGTTATTGTCTTTGCGCTTATAATATGACAACCATCACAAAAATCAAACTTTATGTGATACAAATCACATAAATACCCCTTTAATGTTATAAAAATGATAATCAAAAAACAGCCCCCCTATTTCTGACACCTACAGATGGCAAGAAATAGCGCCTGCCAGGCGTCTTTTCCGGCCATTGTCGCAGCGCTGTAACGCGTAAAATAGTGCTTTCTCTTACTCTTCTGGCTGGACCATGAGACTTCTGATTCTGACTCTTTCATTAATAACGCTGGCGGGGTGTACGGTTACTCGCCAGGCCCATGTGAGCGAAGTTGACGCGGCAACAGGTATTGTACGGTTGGTTTATGACCAGGCTTTTTTGCAGCATGCCCATACCGATCGTTATGTCAGTCGCGGGATCGCCGATCGCGCATGCCAGCAGGAAGGCTATACCCACGCGGTCCCCTTTGGTCAGCCAGTAGGCAACTGTAGCCTTTTTGCGGGTTCCTTATGTTTGAATACGGAATTCACTTTGTCATATCAGTGCCATCATTCCGCCTTCCCTGTCTTTCTCTAAATATTTTAATCAGCGAGGGGATCTTCGCTGATTAAAGAAATAGCGGTAATGCGTTTTATTCCCATTCGTATTTTTAATAATTGAAGTTTATATTTTACCTTTTGCAAATAATAAAATAACAAATTATAGTGACGCCACAGCAACAAATATAACCTTTGTGGAGCACTATCATGCTGAAACCAGAAATGATTGAAAAACTTAATGAGCAGATGAACCTGGAACTGTACTCTTCACTGCTTTATCAGCAAATGAGCGCCTGGTGCAGCTATCATACCTTCGAAGGTGCTGCCGCGTTCCTGCGCCGTCACGCCCAGGAAGAGATGACGCATATGCAGCGTCTGTTTGATTACCTGACTGATACCGGCAATTTACCGCGTATTAATACCGTTGAATCTCCGTTTGCTGAATATTCCTCACTTGATGAATTATTCCAGGAAACCTATAAACACGAACAATTAATCACCCAGAAAATTAACGAACTGGCTCATGCTGCAATGACCAATCAGGACTACCCAACATTTAATTTCCTGCAGTGGTATGTTTCTGAGCAGCATGAAGAAGAGAAACTGTTCAAATCGATTATTGATAAATTAAGCCTGGCAGGCAAAAGCGGCGAAGGTCTGTATTTTATCGACAAAGAACTCTCTACCCTCGACACACAAAACTAATGCTCTCCGGCGGCAGGTTTACTGCCGCCGTTTCAAATCAGTGACGGCAAATCTTACTCTGATCGGTCGAAAAACCGTCTTTCGAAGGTATAAATTTGCCTTTTGCTGCCAGAAACGCTACCAGCTCTCCCGCTGTCATCCCTTCTGCCGAGCAGGTGTGAAAACGTGCCTGTTCACCAAAACGCGCTTTAATCGCAGCTTCCAGACTGGCATGCGTATATTGCTCGCCTGATTCAATCATCATATTTAACACTTCATGACCGTGAATACAGTCCATCGTCCCTTCTCAAAAAAAGCCTAGCGTAGCGATTGCCGCTTATGAAGACTTTGCGCCAGCGCAGGACTGAATGCTTTTTATTGTACATTTATATTTACACCATATGTAACGTCGGTTTGACGAAGCAGCCGTTATGCCTTAACCTGCGCCGCAGATATCACTCATAAAGATCGTCAGGACAGAAGAAAGCGTGAAAAACAGAACCCTGGGAAGTGTTTTTATCGTGGCGGGAACCACAATTGGCGCAGGCATGCTGGCAATGCCGCTGGCTGCGGCCGGTGTTGGTTTTAGCGTTACGTTAATCTTGTTGATTGGGCTTTGGGCGTTGATGTGCTACACGGCGCTATTACTGCTGGAGGTGTACCAGCATGTTCCGGCAGATACCGGTCTGGGCACGCTGGCAAAACGCTATCTGGGACGCTACGGTCAATGGCTGACGGGCTTCAGTATGATGTTCTTAATGTATGCTCTGACTGCGGCATACATCAGCGGTGCCGGTGAATTGTTGGCCTCCAGCATCAGCGACTGGACAGGTATTTCAATGTCGGCAACCGCTGGCGTGCTGTTGTTCACTTTTGTTGCCGGTGGCGTGGTTTGTGTTGGAACATCGCTGGTCGATTTATTTAACCGTTTTCTGTTCAGCGCCAAAATTATTTTTCTGGTGGTGATGCTGGTATTGCTGCTACCGCATATTCACAAAGTGAATCTTTTAACCCTGCCGTTGCAACAGGGGCTGGCTCTGTCAGCAATCCCGGTGATTTTTACCTCATTTGGTTTTCACGGTAGCGTGCCGAGTATTGTCAGCTATATGGATGGCAACGTTCGTAAGCTACGCTGGGTGTTTATAACCGGTAGTGCGATCCCCCTGGTGGCATATATTTTCTGGCAGGTGGCAACGCTTGGCAGCATTGATTCAACAACCTTTATGGGATTGCTGGCTAATCATGCTGGATTAAACGGGCTGTTACAGGCGTTACGCGAAATGGTGGCCTCTCCGCATGTTGAGCTGGCAGTGCATTTATTTGCTGATTTAGCCCTCGCCACGTCATTTCTCGGCGTTGCGTTAGGCTTATTTGATTATCTGGCTGATTTATTTCAGCGTTCAAATACCGTTGGTGGACGGTTGCAAACTGGTGCAATTACCTTTCTGCCGCCGTTGGCGTTTGCACTGTTTTATCCACGAGGATTTGTGATGGCGCTGGGTTACGCCGGTGTGGCGCTGGCGGTACTGGCATTGATTATCCCTTCGCTGTTGACCTGGCAAAGCAGAAAGCACAATCCTCAAGCGGGTTACCGGGTCAAAGGTGGTCGTCCGGCGCTGGTGGTGGTGTTTCTCTGTGGTATTGCTGTGATTGGCGTGCAATTTTTGATTGCGGCAGGGTTGTTACCAGAAGTGGGGTGATTAGATAGCCTCAAATTCCTTATTGGGTGCCAGAATTAACGCTGACACCCAATTTGGCCTCTTAATGCAGGCAGCACTGCTTAAATTTCTTACCACTACCGCACGGGCAAGGATCGTTACGCCCCGGTTTCTCTTCTGCTTTGATCGGTTGCTGAACAGCTTTTTCCTGCGGATGCGCCATCCAGTACGCATGTAGATCAAGCGCCGCCAGTCGAATGGCATCTACGCTCTCTTCAAACGCTTCTGGCGACATTTTCTCTACCCGCTCGAAGTTTTCCTCAGTACCGTGCAGCGCAATCGCCTCCAGCGCTGGTTTTAACGAATCGGGCAACGTTGACCAGTCAGAAAGTGCCACGCCCCGCATATAGCCAAAGCACCACTCCTCAACAATCGTCAGCTCGCTGCCATCAACTTCTCGCAAGCCGAATAACGGCTCAAACTGCTCCGGGAATTCGTTCAGACGCTCTGCGGTATCGGCCATATGTTGAAAAGCCAGGTTCATAAAGCGCGTCATCTCTTTCTCTGACGCCCAGCGCGGCACATAGTCAGCCCCACCCCACACGGCAACCAGCCACTGTTCCGGTTCAATCTCTTGCGGAGAACTCAACACCGCCGTCAATAAACCGTCCAGCTCCGCCACATCAAGGATGGCGTGGTCAGTGTTGTATTTGGTCAGAATATCGTCCAGCCATTCCAACTCACTTTCGTTTAACGGTCCCGTTTTCATACGCTTTTCCTTGTGGATCTCAACTCGCCAGCACCTATCTTACATGCCGGTCCGTATCAGAGATACTTTTTGAGTGGCTTTGCTGGTGATTAAAAATTAAGGAGGGTGTAACGACAAGTTGCAGGCACAAAAAAACCACCCGAAGGTGGTTTCACGACACTGCTTATTGCTTTGATTTTATTCTTATCTTTCCCATGGTACCCGGAGCGGGACTTGAACCCGCACAGCGCGAACGCCGAGGGATTTTAAATCCCTTGTGTCTACCGATTCCACCATCCGGGCTCGGGAAGAAAGTGGAGGCGCGTTCCGGAGTCGAACCGGACTAGACGGATTTGCAATCCGCTACATAACCGCTTTGTTAACGCGCCAAATTCTTCAGGCCTTTCAGCCAGACATCCGCTTGACGCCGATGTCTTTTAAACTGGAGCGGGAAACGAGACTCGAACTCGCGACCCCGACCTTGGCAAGGTCGTGCTCTACCAACTGAGCTATTCCCGCATTCATCAAGCAATCAGTTAATCACTTGATTTTATTATCGTCTGGCAATCAGTGCCGCCGTTCGATGCGTTGCATTCTACTTACCTGGCGCGATGAGTCAACGATATTTTTCACCACTTTTGATCGTTTGCTGAAAATTACGCCGAAACGATCACTGATCAAGCAAATCTGCACGCGCAGCGCTCAAATATTGCAACATTGACCACAGAGTCAGTACCGCAGCCACAAAGAAAAGTGCAATACCGGCGTACTCAACCCAAATGTTCGGACGCCACAGCAGCCAGGCCAACGCCACCATCTGGGCAGTGGTTTTCACTTTCCCAATCCAGGAGACAGCCACGCTACTGCGTTTACCCAACTCCGCCATCCATTCGCGTAGCGCAGAAATAATAATTTCACGGGCGATCATCGTTGCCGCCGGTAAGGTCACCCACCAGCTGTGATAATGCTCGGTTACCAGCACCATGGCGATAGCCACGAGAACTTTATCTGCGACAGGGTCAAGGAAAGCACCAAACCGGGTACTCTGGTTCCAGCGGCGTGCCAGAAAACCATCGAACCAGTCAGTCACCGCCGCGACGCAGAAAATGAGCGCGGCGGCAAACGGCGACCAGGTGACAGGCAGATAAAAGACCAATACAAAGAATGGGATAAGGATGACACGGAACAGTGTAAGCAACGTAGGGATATTAAATTGCATAATGACGGGTAACTATCTGTTGTCAGTAAGATTACCCCTATGTTGCTACAGAGACATCAATGTTTCAACGACCAGAAGATCTTTTCTGCCAGACCTTGCGAAATACCCGGCACTTTTGCAATTTCCTCGACGCTGGCGTTACGTAAACCTTGCAAACCGCCCATATATTTCAACAACATTTGCCGGCGTTTTGGCCCGACGCCTTCAATGGTTTCCAGGGAACTGGTATTTTTGACCTTCGCCCGTTTTTTACGGTGCCCGCCAATCGCGTGATCATGTGATTCATCGCGAATATGCTGGATAACATGCAGCGCGGGAGAATCTGGCGGCAAACTGAATCCCTCACCTTCCGGCTCAAAGAACAGCGTTTCCAGCCCAGCCTTACGATCTGCTCCTTTGGCAACGCCAAGTAGCAGCGGATGATTTTTATCCCATGAGACATCCAGTTCGGCGAAGACATTTTTCGCCTGCGCAAGCTGGCCTTTGCCGCCGTCGATAAGTATCACATCCGGGATCTTACTGTCGTCGATGGCTTTACCATAACGCCGACGCAGCACCTGATTCATCGCCGCATAATCATCGCCCGGCGTGATGCCAGTAATGTTATAGCGCCGATACTCCGCACGCAGCGGGCCGTTAGCATCAAACACCACACAGGAAGCGACGGTTTGTTCACCCATGGTATGGCTGATGTCAAAGCACTCCATCCGCTTCACTTCCGGCAATTTCAACACACTGGCAAGTGCTGTAAGCCGCTGGTGAACGGTAGATTGCTGCGAAAGTTTGCTGGTTAAGGCCGTCGCCGCATTGGTGCGCGCGAGTTTCAGATAACGCGCCCGATCGCCGCGAGGTTTGGTTTGAACATTAATCTTGCGTCCCGCCAGTTCTGAAAGGGAATCGGCGAGCAGCGTTTTATCGCTAAGATTAAAATCGAGCAGGATCTCACCCGGTAAGGTGCGCATCTGGCTGCCTTGTAAATAGAACTGACCTACGAAGGTTTCTACCACCTCGCTCAGTTCCGTACCGCCAGGCACTTTCGGGAAATAGCTGCGGCTGCCGAGCACTTTGCCCTGACGAATGAACAATACGTGGACACAAGCCATGCCCGCATCGAACGCCACACCAATAACGTCGAGGTCGTCGCCGGTATTGGAAACGAATTGTTTTTCGGTGACGCGTCGCACCGCCTGAATTTGGTCGCGAATACGTGCCGCTTCTTCAAACTCCAGATTCTGGCTGGCAGTTTCCATACGACTAATGAGTTGCGTAAGCACCTGATCATCTTTGCCAGACAAAAACAGGCGCACATACTCGACCTGCTGAGCGTATTCTTCTTCACTCACCAGTCCTTCAACGCACGGTCCCAGACAGCGCCCTATCTGATATTGCAGACACGGACGCGAGCGATTGCGATAAACACTATTTTCGCACTGGCGAATGGGGAAAATCTTTTGCAGTAGCGCCAGTGTTTCACGTACGGCATAGCCATTCGGGAACGGGCCGAAATATTCACCTTTGGCATGCTTCGCACCACGATGCATCGCCAGACGCGGGTGGGTATCGCCACTCAGGAAGATAAAAGGATAAGATTTATCATCGCGTAGCAAAACGTTGTAACGCGGCTGATAGAGTTTGATGTAGTTGTGTTCCAGCAACAGCGCTTCGGTTTCTGTATGAGTAACCGTTACATCAATTTGCTGGATCTGGGCGACCAGCGCTTCGGTTTTGCGCGAAGCGAGGTTGCTACGGAAATAGCTGGAAAGCCGTTTTTTCAGGTCTTTCGCTTTGCCGACATAGATAACCGTACCACCAGCATCGTACATGCGATAAACGCCTGGCTGGCTGGTTACGGTTTTTAAAAACGCTTTTGCGTCAAACTGATCACTCACTGACTTGATAATGTCTCCGCATTACACAGACCATGGCGAATTGCCAGGTGAGTCAGCTCAACATCGCCATGAATGTTTAGTTTACTGAACATACGATAGCGGTAGCTGTTCACCGTTTTCGGACTGAGATTGAGCTGTTCTGAGATCTCATTGACCTTCTGGCCCTTGGTGATCATCAGCATAATCTGCAATTCACGTTCAGACAAACTGGCAAATGGGCTTTCTGTTTTTTCTGGTTCGATCTGGCTTAACGCCATTTGTTGAGCGATGTCAGAAGCAATGTAACGCTGCCCTGAATAGACAGAACGAATCGCACTCACGACTTCCTGCGGAGCCGCGCCTTTGCTGAGGTAGCCCGCAGCACCGGCCTGCATGACTTTCGCTGGTAAAGGGTTTTCTGTATGGACGGTAAGCATGATGATTTTGACATCAGCTGTGGAACGCGCGATTTTACGCGTCGCCTCAAGACCGCCAATGCCCGGCATACTCATGTCCATTAGCACCACGTCAACGGCATTTGCCCGACACCACTTAACGGCGTCTTCACCGCACGATGCCTCACCGACGACTTTTATACCCTTTATATCTTCCAGAATGCGTCGTATCCCTGCGCGCACCAGTTCGTGGTCATCAACAAGTAGAACGTTGATCAAAGGAATATCTCCAGAAATAGGGATAACGCTACTGATAGTTAGTCATTCGTATATTAGCGGTTTTTATTGCAACTTTGAAACGTTAAAAATGGTGGGTATTCGATTTTTCTCTCGTTTTTGTCAATTCGATTGTCCACAGTTATGGTCACGCCCGTCACCAACGGCTTACCGGATCGTTTCACAGTAAGCCCTGCGACGAAATGTGACAAAAATTACCTTTATTCAGCAAAAATGAAAATCAGCCCGCTGAATATGTAACATTAATTAACCCGAACAATACGGGCAAAAAACATTCATGATAAAAATATTTATTGGTCATTATATTAACGCATTTAATAGCACCGTTGACGATACGCTCAAAAAACAACCACTGCTATTTTTAGCAAAGCTTATGGTATACTCCGCCGCCTTAACATTTTTCACCGCAAATTTTCATTGCAACATGACGAGGAAAATAAATGAGTACGCCTGATTTTTCTACTGCCGAGAATAATCAAGAACTGGCAAATGAAGTCTCCTGCCTGAAAGCGATGCTGACGCTGATGCTGCAGGCGATAGGACAAGCTGACGCGGGCCGCGTGATGTTAAAGATGGAAAAACAGCTTGCGCTGATCGAAGACGAAACCCAGGCTGCAGTATTTTCCAAAACGGTTAAGCAAATTAAACAAGCCTACCGTCAGTAATATAAAACCGGCTGATAGCGTGCCTTTCAGCCGGTTTTTGCATCTGGCACGCAGGACAGAAAAGAGATCAAATTAAGCCAGTAGCGGCCGCGTAACAGGCAACCTGGGTCTTATTCGGTGCATTGATTTTTTTCTGCATGTTTTTCTGATGGAAATTGACCGTATTCTCAGAGATTGACAAAATCATCGCTATCTCTGCTGATGTCTTCCCTTCCGCCGTCCATTTCAAAATTTCTTTTTCGCGCTTGCTGAAATTCATCTCTGGCGTCATCACTATTTCATCATTTAAACGCATCAGAGCCATCAGACTTTCGCGCACCAGTAACTGCATTTTTAATTGCAGTTCATCACTAAGAATGGGTATTTCGCGCGCGCTGCTACGGGAAAAGGACAAAAAGCCCAGCGCCCGGTTTGGCAGCATTAAATACTGAGTGACACCGCGGCGTAAACCATGTGCGCGCGCGGCTTCCCATAACGGCTGTGCTTCGCTGAATAAGTCATCATTCCACATTAAATGGCCCTGACTAAAGTTTTCAGGGTTCAGCACCGGATCAATTGCGAGAAAGTTTTTTGCCTGATAATAACTAACCCACGCCTCAGGGTAATTGGTGTAGAAAGCCACTTTAGGTCGCGTGAATGGTACCGGGTGGCGAACACATAACGAATAGTAATCGTACTCTAGCTGCTGAGCCTGAAGCTCTATTTCATGGTAGACCTCTTCTGCGGCCTCCATCCTCTGAAAACGCAACAGCATCGTGCGACGCCAGCTGAAAAAATCCGTATCCTGCATAGTAAACCGCAACGCCCCTGAGAGTGAGTATCATTTATAATGATAATTCAAACTATCACATAAATAAGATTTATATATAATTTATATTATTCAGGCAATGAATTACTTTTGCAAGCCATCGCATTCTCTTATGTTATTAATGAGTTATGCTGATTTGTTAAGCTGTTTTATCACGCTTGAAATGGCGTCCCACCCCGACAGGTGAATCGTCGGGGCTGATTTTTTCTTATTATTGCAGCAGAAACTTCTCGAGGAACTGGCGGGTGCGAGGCTGCTGGGGATCGGAAAATAACGCTTTTGCTGCCCCCTGCTCGACTATCCGCCCCTGGTCCATAAAAATCGCCCGGTCCGCAACATCCCGGGCAAAGCTCATTTCGTGCGTCACAATCACCATCGTGCGCTTTTCCTGCGCCAGCTGACGGATGGTGTTCAGGACTTCGCCCACCAGCTCTGGATCCAGCGCCGACGTTGGCTCGTCAAACAAAATCACCTCAGGACGCATTGCCAGCGCACGTGCAATCGCAACACGTTGCTGTTGACCGCCAGACAAACGACGTGGATAGCTGGTTTCTTTACCGGCCAGCCCAACTTTCGCCAACAGCTCGCGAGCGCGCGCCGTGGCCTCTTCTTTCGGTTCGCCTTTGACGATCACCGGCCCTTCAATAATGTTTTCCAGCACCGTACGATGCGGAAACAAATTAAAGTTCTGGAAGACAAACCCGACGTGCTGACGCAACTGGCGAATCAGCGATTTTTGCTGACTTAATGAACGTGCAGTATCAATAGTGATATCGCCAACGGTGATCGTTCCCGCTTCGGGTTGTTCCAGCAGATTTATGCTGCGTAGCAACGTGGTTTTGCCGGAACCACTCGGACCGATAATTGCCACCACTTCGCCAGGCTTTACCTCAAGGTCGATACCGTGCAGCACCGTCTGACCGTGAAATTTTTTCACCAGGTTCTTAACTTCAATGGCACTCATTTTGGTTCTCTCTCCTGGCGATTAAGTTGATTCTCAAAATGGTTCTGCAACGTCGATAACACAGTCGCCATGATCCAGTAGATGAGCGAAGCCGCCAGATACATGGTGAATACCTCCAGCGTACGCGAGGTAATCAACTGCGCCTGACGGAACAGCTCCGGCACCTGGATTGTCGCGGCCAGCGACGTATCTTTTACCAGACTGATAAAGCTGTTCGACAGCGGCGGCAACGCCACCCGCGCCGCCTGTGGCAAAATCGCGCGACGCATAGTCTGCCATGGCGTCATACCAATACTGGCAGCTGCTTCCCACTGACCTTTATCAATAGAAGAAATGGCGGCGCGCAGCGTTTCGGCAGCATAGGCGGCAGTGTTCAGCGACAGACCAATCATTGCTGACGGAATGGGATCTAATTCGATACCAAACTGCGGCAGGCCGTAATAGATCATAAACAGTTGTGCGATGAGCGGCGTACCACGAAAAATAGAGATATAAAAACGCGCCAGCCAGCGCACGGGCCAGATTGGCGACAGGCGCATCAGCGCGAGAATAAACCCGAGCAGTAAGCCAAAAAACATGCCGCCGATACTGAGTTGCAGCGTATACCCAGCCCCTTTCAGCAGGAACGGCAAGGAATCAATAACCAGTTGTATACTTTCTTGCATGAGCGTTCCCGGAGCTAAACGTGGGGATGATAGGCGAACAGCGCAGGCGCGCCGCCGGTATGAATAAACAGAATCGGCCCTTCATCTTTGAAGCGTTTCTGACTGATACCGTCAATCAGACCCGCCATCGCTTTTCCGGTATACACAGGATCAAGCAGAATGCCTTCCAACCGCGCCAGCAATTTCACTGCTTCCATGCCTTCGTCGTTCGGCACGCCGTAGCCAGGTGCAAAATAGTCATCCCAGAGTAAAATTTCCGCTGATGCGGTCAGCTCCAGTTCTTTCGCAATCGCCTGTTGTAGGTTAACCACTTTCGGCAATTGATCGGCAACGGAACGCGACACGGTCACGCCAATCAGTTCGCTTTCAGGCAGCAGGTGTTCCAGCCCAACAGCCAGTCCGGCGTGAGTTCCGGCACTGCCCGATGCGACTACCACCGACGAAATATTAACCGCCCCTTCACACTGTTGCGCGATTTCCAGCGCACTCTCCACATAACCCAGCGCGCCCAAAGCATTAGAACCGCCAACCGGAATGACATACGGACGAAAGCCTTGTGCTTCGACTCGCGTCGCCAGCTCTTCCAGTTGGGCATTGGGATCGGTCAGTGCGTCGCACATTTCAATCTGGGTATTGAACAGATCCAGCAACAAGCGATTGCCGTTGGTTAAATAGTTTTCTGCGGTTGTGCCAATAGGATTTTCCAGCAGCGCCACGCAGTGCAGACCGAGTTTCGCCGCAACTGCGGCAGTCTGGCGCACATGGTTAGACTGGATCGCGCCGGCAGTAATCAGCGTATCGGCACCTTCGCGCAGAGCATCTGCTGCGAGAAATTCCAGCTTACGTAATTTATTGCCGCCCATTGCCATGGGGGTGACGTCATCCCGTTTGATGAAAATTTCCCGTCCAAGATAATCAGAAAAGCGCGGCAGATATTCGAGCGGCGTTGGCGCGCCGATAAACTCCAACCGTGGAAAACGGGTTAAATTATGCAGTGGCATAACAGCCTCCGATGTGTGTTGTTGTGATTTTCTTATTATGCACGCTGAAAACGCGTAAATAAAAAAGGCGCTAGTGAAAGCGCCCTTTTTTGTCATTATGCTGATTATTTGGTCACATCAGCACCAAACCATTTTTCGGAAAGAGCTTGCAGAGTGCCGTCTTTTTGCATTTCCGCAATTGCATCATTCACCGCTTTCAGCAGGTCCTCATTTCCTTTACGCAGCGCCACGCCAGACTCCTGACGGGAGAATGCTTCACCGGTTACTGCCAGCGTATCGTTGGTTTTCTTCACCAGATCCAGCGCCGCCAGACGATCAACGAGGATCGCATCGATACGCCCTACGCGCAGATCCTGATATTTGGTCGGGTCATCATCATAGGTACGCACATCGACGCCCTGAACATTCTGCCGCAGCCACTCTTCATAGTTGGTGCCCAGACCGACACCCACTTTTTTGCCTTTCAGATCAGCAGCCGTTTTAAGGGTGCCTTCGTTACCTTTTTTCACCAGCGCCTGAATACCGGAAATGGTGTAAGGGGTAGAGAAATCGTATTTTTTCTTGCGCTCGTCAGAAATGGTGACCTGATTAATCACCACATCAATGCGTTTAGAGTCCAGCGACGCCAGCATACCGTCCCATTTGGTCGGTTTTAGTGACGCCTCAACGCCAAGATGTTTTGCCAGCTGTTGGGCAAATTCCACTTCAAAACCGGTTAATTTGCCGTCATCCCCCTGAAAACTGAACGGCGGATAAGTGCCTTCCAGCCCTACCAGCAGCGTGCCGCGCTCTTTAACTTTATTAAGCAGACCTTCATCTGCAAAACTTTTAACGCTCATGCCCGCAACCAGCGCTACGGCCATCACACTCATCAATGCCTGACGTCCCAGATGTGCTAATTTCATATTTACCCCGAATGTTGTTATGTCTGTTTGCAGTGTAGAGCCATTGTTTGTAAACACAAAAACAACTCCGCTACATCTTATTCTTATTTAATATATATCAGAAGCAGGCAGGCTGGAGGATTTCTGCACAAGTCCGGTACACGTTTGACGCTGATAGTGTTGATACTTCCGTAATGCGATACGGTAATTGTTGGTGCTGGTGGTGGGCAGCCACGGGGCGAGGATTTCATCAAGGAAACCGTCCTGCAGCTGATCGAGGGAAATATTTTGCTCGTGTAGATGATTCCCCAAACGGCGCAAACGAACGACATATTCACGCACCGTACCTGGGCTCATTTCAGTTTGCTCAAAAAGAAATTGCTTAAAGCCGATAATATCGAAAAAATCACTCTGCGTTTTGCAATGTAAATCACCGCAAAATCGGCACAATGCCGCCCATGATTTTTGTTCCGTTTGCCAGCCATTTTCATCAAGCAGCGCGTCCAGGCGGGAAATCTCGATTTTATTCACTATTTTGCCGTCGCGAACGAGGGTAATGCGATCGAGTAATTTACGGCAATGCGCGCAATAAGTCTGGCTGTGTTTAAAGTCTTTAAGATAGCGGCTTAATGGCCGTCTTTTCAGGTGCTGCACCATCATTAAGAACTCCTGGTAGTCAAAATTAAAGTGCGGCATTTACTGACGTTATAACTTACCCAGTTTAGTGCGTAACCGTTTAATGGCCTGGCTGTGTAACTGACTGACCCGCGATTCCCCGACCTCCAGCACCGCGCCAATCTCTTTGAGATTCAGCTCTTCCTGGTAATAGAGGGTTAATACCAGTTTTTCGCGCTCCGGCAACGTTTCGATAGCTTCCATCACCCGCTGGCGCAGATTACTGTCCAGCAGTTGTTGTAGCGGGTTTTCTCGCTGATGATCATCAGTAACCAGTTCGATGCTATCGCCGTGCTCTTCGCGCCACTCATCGTAGGAGAAGAGCTGGCTGTTATTGGTGTCGAGCAACATTTGGCGATAATCGGCAATATCGATCCCTAAACGTTCCGCAACCTCAGTTTCCGTGGCGTTGCGGCCAAGTTCCTGCTCCAGTTGCCCTATTGCCTGTGCCACTTCACGCGCGTTGCGTCGCACGCTGCGCGGCACCCAGTCACGGCTGCGAAGTTCATCCAGCATAGCGCCACGGATACGCTGCACTGCGTAAGTTGTAAATGCCGTTCCTTGTAGGGCGTCATAGCGTTCGACGGCATTAAGTAACCCAATGCCGCCCGCCTGTAGCAGATCGTCAAGTTCCACGCTCGCGGGCAGTCGAACCTGCAGGCGCAATGCTTCGTGACGCACCAGCGGGACATAACGCTGCCACAGCGAGTGTTTATCCATTACACCTTCAGCGGTATAGAGTGAATTCACGATAAACAGCCCTGCGTTATATGAGTTATCGGCATGATTATCCGTTTCTGCAGGGTTTTTAATCGGACGATTAGTGGGTGAAATGAGGGGTTATTTGGGGGTTACCGGTAAATTGCGGGCAGAAAAAACCCCGCCGGTAGCGGGGTCAGGCAGGTTAAGGCCATTAGCCTTGTAACAGAGACAGAACTTGCTGCGGTACCTGGTTGGCTTTAGACAGCACGGAGTTGCCCGCCTGCTGGATAATCTGCGCTTTCGACATGTTGGACACTTCGGTCGCATAGTCGGCGTCCTGAATACGGGACTGCGCTTCAGACAGGTTGGTGGTGGTGTTGTTCAGGTTGGTGACCGCAGAATCCAGACGGTTTTGAACGGCACCGAGGGAGGAGCGGAATTTGTCGACTTTAGCGATTGCGGCATCCAGTGCTTTTAACGGATCGGCTGTAGCGGCTCCCGCCACTTCCGCTGCACCAACAGTTACCGCCGCCGCCGTACCGGTAATGGCTACAGTGGCTTCCATGTATTTACCGGTTGCAGAATCAACGACCGCATATTTAGTACTGTTAGACGCGGTGTCAGTGTAAGACAGTAAATTGACTTGTTTACCCCCAGCATCCTTGACATCCGCAGCAGCAATTGCTGTACCATTAGCAGCCGTCAGTTTCGCCGCGCTGAAATCCGCCATGCCGGACACGGTAAATCCTTTCAGATTCAAAGTGGTACTGTCGATTTGTTGCAAGCCAATGCTGATCGTCTGGTTATCATTGGCACCAATCTGAATCTTCATCGAATCGTTTTTCGACAGCACGTTCACACCGTTGAACTGGGTCTGACCAGATACACGGTCAATTTCATCAAGACGGGATTTGATTTCGTCCTGAATAGAAGACAGGTCGGAATCAGAGTTCGTGCCGGTAGAGGCCTGAACGGTCAGTTCACGAATACGCTGCAAGTTGTTGTTAATCTCTGACAGCGCGCCTTCAGCCGTCTGCGCCAGAGAAATACCGTCGTTGGCGTTACGTGCGGCCTGAGTCAGACCTTTGATGTTAGAAGTAAAGCGGTTAGCAATCGCCTGGCCCGCGGCGTCATCTTTAGCGCTGTTAATACGCAGACCAGAAGAGAGGCGCTCGATAGAAGTCGACAGCGCAGACTGGTTTTTGTTGATGTTGTTCTGAGTGATCAGCGAGAGGCTGTTGGTATTAATGACTTGTGCCATAATTCATTTTCCTGTTTTCAAGTCTACGGTTTAAGTATTGGGCTTCCACCCTTCGGCTTCGTCGCCGTCAACCCTGTTATCGTCTGGTCACTCACAACCTTTAGAATTTTTTTCTAGCGGTCGAAATACTCCCCTTCCTCGTTGCTGTTCGTGCCATTAAGGCAAAAAATAAATCGTAAACTTTACCCCGCTTACGCCGATAACCCCGGTATTCGTTCTATACACGTCGCATGATTAAGGAAACTATATGGCTAGTATTTCAACGCTTGGGGTTGGGTCGGGGCTGGACTTAAGCAGCATCCTTGACAGTCTGGAGGCGGCAGAAAAATCTACCCTGACGCCGATATCAAAACAGCAAAGCTCTTACACCGCGAAACTGAGCGCCTACGGGACGCTGAAAAGTGCACTAGAGAGTTTCCAGACAGCCAACACAGCACTGAATAAAGCCGATTTATTTACCGCCACCTCAACCACCAGCAGTTCATCGGCTTTCAGCGCCACCACCACGGGCAGCGCGATTGCTGGGAAATACACCATTAGCGTTAGCCAACTGGCGCAGGCACAGACGCTGACAACAAAAAATAGTCAAAAAGACAGTAAAGCCGCCATCGCCACCAGCGATAGCGTACTGACCATCCAACAAGGCGGCGGTAAAGATCCGGTCACGATTGATATCAGCGCGGGTAACTCGTCACTTTCCGGCATTCGCGATGCCATTAACAACGCCAAAGCTGGTGTCAGCGCCAGTATCATCAATGTGGGAAACGGCGAATATCGTCTGTCCATCACCGCTAACGATACGGGCAGCAATAACGCTATGAAACTTAGCGTCAGCGGCGACAGCGCCCTGGAAAGTTTTATGGGTTACAACGGAACGCCGGGTGATAGCAGCAATGGCATGATTGAAAGCGTCACCGCGCAAAACGCCAAACTGACAGTCAATAACGTTGAGATTGAAAACAGCAGTAACACTATCAGCGACTCACTGGAAGATATCACCCTCAACCTGAATGACGTCACCACCGGTAATCAGACACTGACCATCAGTAAAGACACATCCAAAGCTGAAAATGCGGTTAAAGCGTGGGTGGATGCCTATAACACATTGCAGGATACATTCAGCAGCTTAACCAAATACACCGCTGTCGATGCCGGAGCTGAAAGTCAGGACTCCAGTAATGGCGCATTACTCGGTGACTCCACACTGCGTACCATCCAGACTCAGCTTAAAACCTTGCTCGCCAATACTCACAGCAGTTCAAACTATAAAACGCTGGCACAGATTGGCATTACCAGCGATGCCAGTACCGGCAAGCTGGAAATCGCGACCGACAAACTGCAAACGGCGCTAAAAAATGATGCCGCTGGTATCGGTGAAATGTTTATAGGTGACGGCAAAAGTACTGGGGTAACCACCGGCATTAGTAACAACCTGACCAGTTGGCTCTCTTCCACCGGGATAATCCAGGCAGCAAAAGATGGCGTCAGCAAAACGCTGAATAATTTGACCGACCAGTACAACGCAGCCAGTGAACGTATCGATACCTTAATGACGCGCTATAAAGCCCAGTTCACCCAATTAGATGTGTTAATGAACTCGCTGAACTCCACTAGTAGCTATCTGACACAGCAGTTCGACACCTCAAATAGCAACTCGAAATAATCTTCAGGAGAGACTATGTACGCGGCAAAAGGCACCCAGGCCTATGCACAAATTGGCGTCGAAAGCGCCGTAATGAGCGCCAGCCAACAGCAGCTGGTCACCATGCTATTTGATGGAGTGCTGAGCGTACTGGTTAGAGCGCGCCTGTTTATGCAAGACAACAATCAGCAAGGCAAAGGCGTCTCTTTATCAAAAGCGATCAACATCATTGAGAACGGACTGCGGGTGAGTCTTGATGAAGAGAGCAAAGACGAATTAACCCAAAACTTGATTGCTCTTTATAGCTATATGGTCAGGCGCTTGCTGCAAGCCAATTTACGTAACGATGTCTCCGCAGTCGAAGAAGTGGAAGCATTAATGCGCAATATTGCCGATGCCTGGAAAGAGTCTTTACTCTCCCCTTCTTTGATTCAGGACCCAGTCTGATGAACAATACACCGCATTTGTATTTCGCCTGGCAACAACTCGTCGAAAAAAGCCAGCTCATGTTACGCCTGGCAACGGAAGAACAATGGGACGAACTCATCGCCAGCGAAATGGCGTATGTGAATGCGGTGCAGGAGATCGCACACCTGACTGAAGAGGTTGCCCCGTCCACTACGATGCAGGAGCAGCTCCGCCCGATGCTGCGCCTGATTCTCGACAACGAAAGCAAGGTAAAACAGTTATTACAGATTCGGATGGATGAACTGGCGAAACTGGTCGGTCAGTCATCGGTGCAAAAATCGGTGTTAAGTGCCTATGGCGATCAGGGCGGCTTTGTGCTGGCTCCGCAGGATAACCTCTTTTGAATCTTAATGAGCCGATGGCTCGCGAATAATCCGATTACGGCTACGCTTCTAATATTCCCCTTGAATGGAGTCGAAGAATGCGTAATCCCACGCTGTTACAATGTTTTCACTGGTATTACCCGGAAGGCGGTAAGCTCTGGCCTGAACTGGCCGAGCGCGCAGACGGTTTTAATGATATTGGTATCAATATGGTCTGGTTGCCGCCCGCCTATAAAGGCGCATCGGGCGGCTATTCGGTCGGCTACGACTCCTATGATTTATTTGATCTAGGTGAGTTTGATCAGAAAGGCAGCATCCCTACTAAATATGGTGATAAAGCACAACTGCTGGCCGCCATTGACGCCCTGAAACGTAATGACATTGCGGTGCTGCTGGACGTGGTAGTCAACCACAAAATGGGCGCGGATGAAAAAGAAGCTATTCGCGTGCAGCGTGTAAATGCTGATGACCGTACGCAAATTGACGAAGAAATCATTGAGTGTGAAGGCTGGACGCGTTACACCTTCCCCGCTCGTGCCGGGCAATACTCGCAGTTTATCTGGGATTTCAAATGTTTTAGCGGTATCGACCATATCGAAAACCCTGATGAAGATGGCATTTTTAAAATTGTTAACGACTATACCGGAGAAGGCTGGAACGATCAGGTTGATGATGAACTCGGTAATTTCGATTATCTGATGGGGGAGAATATCGATTTTCGCAATCATGCCGTGACGGAAGAGATTAAATACTGGGCGCGCTGGGTGATGGAACAAACGCAATGCGACGGCTTTCGTCTTGATGCGGTCAAACATATTCCGGCATGGTTTTATAAAGAGTGGATCGAACACGTACAGGAAGTTGCGCCAAAGCCGTTGTTTATTGTGGCTGAATACTGGTCGCATGAAGTCGATAAACTGCAAACGTATATTGATCAGGTGGAAGGCAAAACCATGCTGTTTGATGCGCCGCTGCAGATGAAATTCCATGAAGCATCGCGCATGGGTCGCGACTACGACATGACGCAGATCTTCACTGGGACGCTGGTGGAAGCCGATCCTTTTCACGCCGTAACCCTCGTTGCCAACCACGACACCCAACCGTTGCAAGCCCTCGAAGCCCCCGTCGAACCGTGGTTTAAACCGCTGGCGTATGCCTTAATTTTGTTGCGGGAAAATGGCGTTCCTTCGGTGTTCTATCCGGACCTCTACGGTGCACATTACGAAGATGTCGGTGGTGACGGGCAAACCTATCCGATAGATATGCCAATAATCGAACAGCTTGATGAGTTAATTCTCGCCCGTCAGCGTTTCGCCCACGGTGTACAGACGTTATTTTTCGACCATCCGAACTGCATTGCCTTTAGCCGCAGTGGCACCGACGAATATCCCGGCTGCGTGGTGGTCATGTCGAACGGAGATGATGGCGAAAAAACCATTCATCTGGGAGAGAATTACGGCAATAAAACCTGGCGTGATTTTCTGGGGAACCGGCAAGAGAGCGTAGTGACAGACGAAAACGGCGAAGCGACCTTCTTTTGCAACGGCGGCAGCGTCAGCGTGTGGGTTATCGAAGAGGTGATTTAAATCCATCCCCGGCGGCAAGCCGGGGAGATTTCATTACGGCAGTGGCGTCGGTAACGGCGCTTTATCCAGCGCGGCGGCACACTCTGCCGTCGGGCGATCCACACGCTCCATCGTCATACCATCGTACTCAATGGTGTTACCGTCACGCTCAACCTCGTACAGCTCACGTTTTACGGTAACGTTAGTGAGATCATCAGACATCAATGTCAACTTACCCGGCACGGCAATCACCCGCTGCCACTGACGGCAATCCAAGGTATCGCCCTCTTTAGTGACAATGAGGCTGCCTATCGCTTCCGGACTGACCAACGCACGTTGCGGCCCTTTGGTCTGCCAGTAGCCCGCCAGCCAGTCCGGCGCGGGGGTTTTCACGACATTGTTATAGTTTTCGACTTCGGCACAGCCCGCCAGCAACATGAGCGCACCTGCAATTGCGAGTTTTTTCATCATTCGTCCTGCATGAGAAGAAAAGAGGATTGTGGCATTAAAGCCCTGATGTCGCCAGCCTTTCCAGGTTCAGAGAGAAATTTGATCTAACCATTATTTTTGTGAATTATTACCCCGAAAATAAATTTGCATGGTGTATGATTCGCGACTCTTGTTTCAAACCTTCTGAGTTCAGAGGCTACATTCATGTCATGGCAGCAATTCAAACACGCCTGGTTGATTAAATTCTGGGCGCCCATCCCCGCGGTCATCGCGGCGGGTATTCTCTCCACTTACTATTTTGGCATCACTGGCACCTTTTGGGCTGTCACAGGTGAATTTACCCGTTGGGGCGGTCAGCTCCTGCAGTTGTTCGGCGTCCATGCTGAAGAGTGGGGTTATTTTAAAATTATCCATCTGGAAGGATCGCCATTAACCCGCATCGACGGAATGATGATCCTCGGTATGTTTGGCGGCTGTTTTGCCGCAGCGCTGTGGGCCAACAATGTCAAACTGCGCATGCCGCGCAGCCGTATCCGCATTATGCAGGCCATCATTGGCGGTATTATCGCCGGTTTTGGCGCACGTCTGGCAATGGGCTGTAACCTGGCGGCGTTCTTTACCGGAATTCCACAGTTCTCGCTGCACGCCTGGTTCTTTGCCATCGCCACTGCCATTGGTTCATGGTTTGGCGCGCGCTTTACCCTTCTGCCCATCTTCCGTATTCCCGTGAAAATGCAGAAAGTTTCTGCTGCCTCACCGTTGACGCAAAAACCGGATCAGGCGCGGCGTCGTTTTCGTCTCGGGATGCTGGTCTTTTTCGGCCTGCTGGGCTGGGCGCTGCTGACGGCGATGAACCAGCCCAAACTGGGGCTGGCAATGCTGTTTGGCGTCGGCTTTGGTTTACTGATTGAACGTGCGCAAATCTGCTTTACTTCGGCGTTCCGCGACATGTGGATCACCGGACGTACCCATATGGCGAAAGCAATCATTATCGGTATGGCGGTAAGTGCCATCGGGATCTTCAGTTACGTACAGTTAGGCGTTGAACCCAAAATCATGTGGGCGGGACCAAACGCGGTAATTGGTGGTTTACTGTTTGGTTTTGGCATCGTGCTGGCAGGCGGCTGCGAAACCGGCTGGATGTACCGCGCGGTAGAAGGCCAGGTGCACTACTGGTGGGTCGGTCTGGGCAACGTGATCGGCTCAACGATTCTGGCGTACTACTGGGATGATTTCGCTCCGGCGCTGGCCACCGACTGGGACAAAATCAACCTGCTGAAAACCTTTGGCCCGATGGGCGGCCTGCTGGTGACATATTTGCTGTTGTTTGCTGCTCTAATGTTGATTATTGGCTGGGAAAAACGCTTCTTCCGCCGTGCGGCACCGCAGACTGCTAAGGAGATCGCATGAAAAATATCGTTCCTGATTACCGTCTTGATATGGTGGGTGAACCCTGCCCTTATCCGGCAGTCGCAACCCTTGAGGCGATGCCGCAGTTAAAAAAAGGGGAGATCCTGGAAGTGGTGAGCGACTGTCCGCAGTCGATCAATAATATTCCACTGGATGCGCGTAATCACGGCTATACGGTGCTGGATATTCAGCAAGACGGGCCGACCATTCGTTATTTAATTCAGAAGTAATCCCTCATTCCCGCTGTGGCCCACAGCGGGAATATCGTTGCCTCTCTATCACATAGATTTAACCCGCCCCCTCTCCTATTCTTTTCAGTGTGACCTCAGGAGGTTTCTATGTGTGGACGCTTTGCCCAATCCCAAACGCGTGAAGATTACCTTGCGCTTCTCGCGGAAGATATTGAACGCGATATTCCCTACGATCCCGAACCTATTGGCAGATACAACGTCGCGCCGGGAACCAAAGTCCTTCTGCTCAGTGAACGTGATGAACACCTTCATCTGGATCCGGTTTTCTGGGGATATGCTCCCGGATGGTGGGATAAACCGCCGCTGATTAACGCCCGCGTAGAAACTGCCGCAACCAGTCACATGTTTAAACCGCTCTGGCAACATGGTCGGGCAATCTGTTTTGCCGATGGCTGGTTTGAGTGGAAAAAAGAAGGCGACAAAAAGCAGCCTTATTTTATCTATCGTGCTGATGGACAAGCTGTTTTTATAGCCGCGATAGGTAGCACACCGTTTGAGCGTGGTGACGAAGCCGGAAGAAGTTTTTGTAAGCCCGCTCAGGGTCTTTCAGTGACTGTTGCAATGGCTGTGAGGGCGAATCTTTAAGCCATTGCGTTTCAGTGGCATTTTTCCACTCAACCAACCAGGAAGCCATTTTCCCGTAAGGGATGTATTTATTACCGGCCTCATGATTCTCATTCTGAAGCGCCAGAGCACGATTGAAAACGAAACGACATGCGCCTGCGAAGCGCCTCATTTCACGCTCCTGTTGACCACCTGGTCTTAACCGGAATTTGAATGCCTGTAGTCGTTTCATGGGCCAAATCATACTTTGGCCTATGAAAAAAGAAACCGATATCCGACGCGGAAGGCATTGTGTTTTCCTGAAGCATGTTCACCTAGTCTTCGTTACTAAATACCGACGTCAGATTTTTGACCATGACGCGACAGAAAAACTACGCACTTACTTTTCAAATGTATGTGCTGATTTTGAAGCTGAACGGGTTGAAATGGATGGCGGACCAGATCACGTCCATTTGTTAATTAACTATCCTCCCAAACTGGCGATATCCAGTCTGGTAAACAGCCTCAAAGGCGTATCGAGTAGGTTACTGCGACGAGATCGACCAGATATTGCAGTCAGGTATTACGACAAAGGCGTTTTGTGGAGTCCTGGCTATTTTGTCAGTAGCTGCATCTTAACGTATCAACTAGATTTAATAACAACGATATCCGTACCTAACCGGATATCTAATGTCATAAGCATCCCTTTAATTATCCCCTCAACCTCTTGTAACTTTCCCACTCTTGAGCTCCACATAGTCCAAACGCCGGATGCAAAAAAATCACACGTGCATTTCTGAAATTGTGATGGAGGAAGATAGTATCAATTATATGTGCTTAGAAACGTCCCCGATTAGCGCAGAAGTCACCGGATTGTTCAGACTCCAATAGGTTGAGTATGCCGTATTTATTTTCCAAAATAAAAATCGATGCTGTTGCTCCTTCATAAAATACTTTTACTCTCTGGACGCTTTTCTTAGCTCTCTTGGTGTTATCTTAAAACGATTATGGAACCTTTCAGTAAAACGAGAAGGACACTTGTAACCATTTTCCCTGGCAATCTCGCTGATGGGTTTTACTGTCGTTTGTATAGCAGACAACGCATTATTTAACCTCACGTCGTCCAATATACTTTGAAAACTTACTCCCTCGCTTGCCAGACGGCGATGCAATGTGGAAACAGAAATGTAGAGATATCTCGCTACCTTGTTTGCTGTCCATTTTGTTCCAGGTTCGGATAGCATTAGGTTATAACAACGACTTATTAATGATTGTTTACTATCTGATAAAAGTAAACAATTAACATGATGTGCTCCTAATGAAAGTAGAACGCCCATTGCTAAGTGTTCCTGAATTTGCGTTGAGAAGCCTCGGGAAATAGATGTTTTTAGTTGCTCCCAACAATATATTAACTCGGGGTTCTGAGGTAAGCAGAAACCTGTCGTGTTACGAATTTGATCAGTTATCGCATAAAATTTTTGAAACTTTTCAATTAGATCAATGGGATAATAAAGCATTTCTGCAAGATAAAGACCTGCTTCTGGATAATTCGCAATATAAAATTCATATCCACAGGGAAATAATATTATCTGATTATTATCAACAGTTAGACTATGCGTCTCCCAATTGATAACTTTTTTTCCCTGACGGATACGACATAAAGCTGGCATAAGAGGCTTAACCCTGTGAATCTCATGATGTTTATGCATCCGTATTTCTTCAATCTTTAGGTTAGTCTTATCTTTTGCCAGCATACTCTTACCCTACTTTATCTCATAAACTGGTGTTATCTCAGCGGTTGCAATTTTATTGGCATTAAGCATATAACCAACTAACGCTCCGCTGGAATTAGAATCCACAGGAATTTTATCAGTTTTTAGAGCCCATACTTTAAACTGGTAATGATGGGGTTTATCTCCTTTGGGAGGACATGCTCCACCAAATCCTGCATAACCAAAATCATTTCGGCCTTGAACAGCACCAGTCGGAAGTTTTGTACCATCACGTCTTCCTGCATCAGCAGGCAAATATGTTACAGTTGCTGGAATATTAGCAACAGTCCAGTGCCACCATCCACTGCCTGTAGGAGCATCTGGATCATACACAGTTACGGCAAAGCTTTTGGTGCCTTCAGGAGCACCAGACCAGGTTAATGAGGGCGATGTATTACCACCTTCACACCCAAATCCAGAAAATACATGAGACGTTGTAAGTTGCTCTCCTGTTTTTATTTCATTACTAGTGACCTGAAATGCTGCGGCCTGCGCAGAAAATGTTATGAATGCCAATACACTTGAAACGATAAGTTTTTTCATAAAAACCTCATTGTTGTGACCTATCGTTATTTTATTTGATGTGCCTTGATCTCATTATGCATAAAGGCGCAATGATCGCGCAAATGCAATCATAATTATAAAGGTGCCCCGAACATTAGCCATAATATGCACAAATCAGATTCCTGTTATCTCAAGGATAATTATTTTTTAATGCGGTGCACTTCGTGACAACAAGTTAATGACTAACACACCGGCACAAATCAACATCATGCCTATGATAGCTGGCAGGTCCAGTCGTTGACCAAAAAATCCCCAGGAAAGCAAACTAATCAGAACGATACCGACGCCTGACCAGATAGCATAAGCAATCCCTGTAGGTATATAAGCCAGCGTCTGAGCTAATAACCAGAATGATGCACAATAGCAAATAATTGTGCCAACAGAGGGCCATAACCGTGTAAACCCCTCTGAAAACTTCATTAAGGTTGTACCAATGACCTCTGCAAGTATTGCGCCACCAAGATAAATATAAGGGTTCATAGCATATTCTTTCCTGTTCATACTGGAGAGAATTGTACTACAGTTTGAACACAACTCACCGTTTTCATCCTAGTGTATGTGTATCCAGGGGGCTCTGGCGTGGCAAGAGATAAAGGCAGGAACAATAATGATCAGAAGGAACCCCAGGCTAACGAATGAGTTCACTCTTCCTGGGAGCAAAGCGAAGACAAAACATGTTATCGCGTTTACGGATCGTGGATGGCAGAAAACTTTCAGGATCAGGTATCCATTTTAAACCAGAAATTGAGTGAGTTTGCCCCATCCATGCCCCACGCTGTGGGATCGGATATAATAAACAAGCATAGTCAACAGGTTACAAAACCTACACCTGCATGGACATCACTTCCTGATACGCCGCCACCAGCTTATTACGCACCTGAATCCCCATTTGCATAGAAACTGAGGCTTTTTGCATATCGGTCATCACATCGTTTAACGCCACGCCGGGTTCACCGAGGGTGAATTTTTCTGCCTGCGTGCGGGCAGCTGTTTGTGTATCGCTAATGCGATCGAGCGCGGCGTGCAGCTGCCCGGCAAAACTAATGGTCGGTTGCGGCAGTGAATCCTGCGCACGCGCACTCATCGCCGTAGCCTGTAACTGGCTGATAACCCCTTCAATCCCCTGTATCGCTGACATTTTCGTCTCCTGGATAATTTCTGGTAGCAAAGCCTACCAGTAAGTCAATAAGACAAAGGCGCTAAATAGCAACAAAAAAACGGGTTTATTGGCGGATAGAAAAAAACGAAAGCACAAATAATGGCAGCGTCAATTTTTCGAGTTTGCTGACCCGGGAGTGAGTCTTGTTCCACTTTGCCAATAACGCCGTCCATAATCAGCCACGAGGTGCGCGATGAATGCGACTGCAGCCCAGACAAAATCTCTTGAGTGGCTTAATCGCCTGCGTGCGAATCCGAAAATTCCATTGATTGTTGCCGGTTCCGCGGCAGTGGCGGTCATGGTCGCACTGATCCTGTGGGCGAAAGCCCCCGACTACCGCACATTATTCAGCAATCTTTCCGATCAGGATGGTGGCGCAATTGTCAGCCAACTGACGCAAATGAATATTCCTTACCGCTTCAGCGAAGCCAGCGGCGCTATTGAAGTTCCGGCAGATAAAGTTCACGAGCTGCGTCTGCGCCTGGCGCAACAAGGTTTGCCCAAAGGCGGCGCGGTCGGTTTCGAACTACTCGATCAGGAAAAGTTTGGTATCAGCCAGTTCAGCGAACAGGTGAATTATCAGCGGGCGCTGGAAGGCGAGCTTTCTCGTACCATCGAAACTATCGGCCCGGTAAAAGGGGCGCGCGTACATCTGGCAATGCCGAAACCGTCTTTATTCGTCCGTGAACAAAAATCCCCTTCTGCATCGGTGACGGTAAATCTGTTACCCGGCCGCGCACTCGATGAAGGGCAAATTAGCGCCATTGTGCATCTGGTTTCCAGCGCCGTTGCTGGTCTGCCGCCGGGAAACGTCACGCTGGTGGATCAGGGCGGACATCTGTTAACCCAGTCCAATACCAGCGGGCGCGATCTTAATGATGCTCAGTTGAAATATGCCAGCGATGTCGAAGGCCGTATTCAGCGGCGTATTGAAGCAATCCTGTCGCCTATTGTTGGTAACGGTAATATTCACGCCCAGGTCACGGCGCAGCTGGACTTCGCCAGTAAAGAACAAACGGAAGAACAGTATCGCCCTAACGGTGATGAATCTCATGCGGCGCTTCGTTCACGCCAGCTTAATGAGAGCGAGCAAAGCGGTTCCGGTTATCCGGGCGGCGTACCGGGGGCGTTGTCGAATCAACCGGCACCTGCGAATAACGCGCCAATCAGCACGCCTCCGGCAAATCAAAATAACCGCCAGCAGCAGGCGAGCACCACCAGCAATAGCGGGCCGCGTAGCACACAGCGGAATGAAACCAGTAACTACGAAGTCGATCGCACCATTCGTCATACCAAAATGAACGTGGGCGATGTGCAACGTCTGTCAGTCGCGGTAGTGGTGAATTACAAAACCTTGCCAGACGGTAAACCATTGCCTCTCAGCAACGAACAGATGAAGCAAATTGAAGATCTGACCCGCGAGGCGATGGGCTTTTCTGAAAAACGCGGCGACTCGCTCAATGTCGTTAACTCGCCGTTCAATAGCAGTGACGAAAGCGGCGGAGAACTGCCGTTCTGGCAACAGCAAGCGTTTATCGATCAGTTGCTGGCTGCCGGTCGCTGGTTGCTGGTACTGCTGGTGGCGTGGCTGCTGTGGCGGAAAGCGGTACGCCCGCAGTTAACACGTCGCGCCGAGGCGATGAAAGCTGTACAGCAACAGGCGCAGGCCCGTGAGGAAGTGGAAGATGCGGTGGAAGTCCGCCTGAGCAAAGACGAACAACTCCAACAACGACGCGCTAACCAACGTCTGGGGGCAGAAGTCATGAGCCAGCGTATCCGTGAAATGTCTGATAACGATCCGCGCGTGGTGGCGCTGGTCATTCGCCAGTGGATAAATAACGATCATGAGTAACCTGACAGGCACCGATAAAAGCGTCATCCTGCTGATGACCATTGGCGAAGACCGGGCGGCAGAGGTGTTCAAGCACCTCTCCCAGCGCGAAGTGCAAACCCTGAGCGCTGCAATGGCGAACGTCACGCAGATCTCCAACAAGCAGCTAACCGATGTGCTGGCGGAGTTTGAGCAAGAAGCTGAACAGTTTGCCGCACTGAATATCAACGCCAACGATTATCTGCGTTCGGTATTGGTCAAAGCTCTGGGTGAGGAACGTGCCGCCAGCCTGCTGGAAGATATTCTCGAAACTCGCGATACCGCCAGCGGTATTGAAACGCTCAACTTTATGGAGCCGCAGAGTGCCGCCGATCTGATTCGCGATGAGCATCCGCAAATTATCGCCACCATTCTGGTGCATCTGAAGCGCGCCCAGGCCGCCGATATTCTGGCGTTGTTCGATGAACGTCTGCGCCACGACGTGATGTTGCGTATCGCCACCTTTGGCGGCGTGCAGCCAGCCGCGCTGGCGGAACTGACCGAAGTACTGAATGGCTTGCTCGACGGTCAGAATCTCAAGCGCAGCAAAATGGGCGGCGTGAGAACGGCAGCCGAAATTATCAACCTGATGAAAACTCAGCAGGAAGAAGCCGTTATTACCGCCGTGCGTGAATTCGACGGCGAACTGGCGCAAAAAATTATCGACGAGATGTTCCTGTTCGAGAATCTGGTGGATGTCGACGATCGCAGCATTCAGCGTCTGTTGCAGGAAGTGGATTCCGAATCGTTGCTGATCGCGCTGAAAGGGGCCGAGCAGCCACTGCGCGAGAAATTCCTGCGCAATATGTCGCAACGTGCCGCCGATATTCTGCGCGACGATCTCGCCAACCGTGGTCCGGTGCGTCTGTCGCAGGTGGAAAACGAACAGAAAGCGATTCTGCTGATTGTGCGCCGTCTTGCCGAAACCGGCGAGATGGTGATTGGCAGCGGCGAGGATACCTATGTCTGATAATCTGCCGTGGAAAACCTGGATGCCGGACGATCTTGCGCCACCACCGGCAGAGTTTGTGCCAATAGTCGAGCCGGAAGAAACCATCATTGAAGAGGCCGAACCCAGCCTTGAGCAGCAACTGGCGCAACTGCAAATGCAGGCCCACGAGCAGGGTTATCAGGCGGGGATTGCCGAAGGTCGCCAGCAAGGTCACGAACAGGGCTATCAGGAAGGACTGGCCCAGGGGCTGGAACAAGGTCTGGCAGAGGCGAAGGCTCAACAAGCGCCAATTCATGCCCGGATGCAGCAACTGGTCAGCGAATTTCAAACTACCCTTGATGCGCTTGATAGTGTGATTGCTTCGCGCCTGATGCAGATGGCGCTGGAGGCAGCACGTCAGGTGATCGGTCAGACGCCAACGGTGGATAACTCGGCACTGATCAAACAGATCCAACTGTTGTTGCAGCAAGAACCGTTGTTCAGCGGCAAACCGCAGCTGCGCGTGCACCCGGATGATCTGCAACGTGTGGATGATATGCTCGGCGCAACTTTAAGTTTGCATGGCTGGCGCTTGCGGGGCGATCCCACCCTCCATCCTGGCGGCTGTAAAGTCTCCGCCGATGAAGGCGATCTCGACGCCAGTGTCGCCACTCGCTGGCAAGAACTCTGCCGTCTGGCAGCACCAGGAGTGGTGTAATGACCACGCGCCTGACTCGCTGGCTAACCACGCTGGATAACTTCGAAGCTAAAATGGCGCAGTTGCCTGCGGTACGTCGCTACGGGCGATTAACTCGCGCTACCGGGCTGGTGCTGGAAGCCACCGGATTACAATTGCCGCTCGGCGCAACCTGTGTGATTGAGCGCCAGAACGGCAGCGAAACGCACGAAGTAGAAAGCGAAGTCGTTGGCTTTAACGGTCAACGGCTGTTTTTAATGCCGCTGGAGGAAGTGGAAGGTGTCCTGCCCGGCGCGCGTGTTTATGCCAAAAACATTTCGGCTGAAGGGCTGCAAAGCGGCAAGCAGTTGCCGCTCGGTCCGGCGTTATTAGGTCGCGTTCTGGACGGCAGCGGTAAACCGCTCGATGGCCTCCCCTCCCCCGATACGACGGAAACCGGTGCGCTGATTACCCCGCCATTTAACCCATTGCAACGTACACCGATTGAACATGTGCTGGACACCGGCGTGCGCCCAATCAATGCCCTGCTTACCGTCGGGTGCGGGCAGCGTATGGGGCTGTTTGCCGGGTCCGGCGTTGGTAAAAGTGTGCTGCTGGGGATGATGGCCCGTTACACCCGCGCCGATGTCATTGTCGTGGGTTTGATTGGTGAACGCGGACGCGAAGTAAAAGATTTTATTGAGAATATCCTCGGTGCCGAAGGGCGTGCACGCTCCGTGGTGATTGCCGCTCCGGCGGATGTTTCTCCGCTTCTGCGAATGCAAGGTGCCGCCTATGCCACGCGAATTGCCGAAGATTTTCGCGATCGTGGTCAGCATGTATTGCTGATTATGGACTCCCTCACCCGCTACGCGATGGCCCAGCGTGAGATTGCGCTGGCGATTGGCGAACCACCTGCCACTAAAGGTTATCCACCGTCGGTGTTTGCCAAATTACCGGCACTGGTCGAGCGTGCCGGAAATGGCATTAGCGGCGGCGGCTCGATTACCGCGTTTTATACCGTGCTCACCGAAGGCGATGACCAGCAGGACCCCATTGCCGACTCCGCGCGGGCCATCCTCGACGGCCACATTGTGCTGTCTCGCCGACTGGCGGAAGCCGGGCACTATCCGGCTATCGATATTGAAGCGTCGATCAGTCGCGCAATGACGGCGTTGATCAGTGAGCAACATTACGCGCGAGTGCGCACCTTCAAACAGCTGTTGTCGAGTTTTCAGCGTAACCGCGATCTGGTTAGCGTCGGCGCGTATGCCAAAGGCAGCGATCCGATGCTCGATAAAGCCATCGCCCTGTGGCCGCAGCTGGAGGGCTATTTGCAACAAGGCATTTTTGAACGCGCGGACTGGGAAGCGTCTCTCCAGGGGCTGGAGCGTATTTTCCCGACAGTGTCATAACCCAGGAGATAACGGCAGATGGCGGAACATGGTGCGCTGGCGACCCTGAAAGATCTGGCAGAAAAAGAGGTAGAGGATGCCGCTCGCCTGCTGGGTGAAATGCGTCGCGGATGTCAGCAGGCGGAAGAACAGCTCAAAATGCTGATCGATTATCAGAATGAATATCGCAATAACCTCAATAGCGATATGAGTGCCGGGATGACCAGCAACCGCTGGATCAACTATCAGCAGTTTATCCAGACGCTGGAAAAAGCCATTACTCAGCATCGCCAGCAACTTAATCAGTGGACGCAGAAAGTTGACATTGCCCTGAACAGCTGGCGAGAAAAGAAACAACGTTTGCAGGCCTGGCAGACACTGCAGGAACGGCAATCCACGGCGGCACTGCTTGCAGAAAACCGCCTCGATCAGAAAAAGATGGATGAGTTCGCCCAGCGCGCCGCCATGAGGAAACCTGAATGATTCGCTTAGCGCCCTTGATTACCGCCGACGTTGACACCACCACATTGTCTGGCGGCAAAGCCAGCGATGCTGCACAAGATTTTCTCGCGTTGTTGAGCGAAGCATTAACAGGCGAGGCAACAACCGACAAAGCGACTCCCCAGTTGCTGGTGGCAACAGATAAGCCCACGACAAAAGGCGAGCCGCTGGTCAGCGATATTGTTTCCGACGCGCAACAAGCGGATTTACTGATCCCTGTGGATGAAACACCGCCTGTCATCAACGACGAACAATCCACATCAACACCGTTAAACACCGCTCAGACGATAACGTTGGCTGCGGCGGCTGACAACAATACGGCAAAAGACGAAAAAGCGGATGATCTGAATGAAGACGTCACCGCCAGCCTGAGTGCCCTTTTTGCGATGTTGCCGGGTTTTGACAATACGCCCAAAGTGACTGATGCACCGTCAACCGTATTACCGACAGAGAAACCAACGCTCTTCACAAAACTGACTTCTGCGCAACTCACAACAGCACAGCCTGATGACGCCCCCGGCACGCCAGCTCAGCCATTAACACCGCTGATAGCAGAAGCCCAGAGTAAAGCGGAAATCATCAGCACGCCTTCGCCGGTGACCGCTGCCGCCAGCCCGCTAATCACTCCACACCAGACACAGCCACTGCCCACCGTCGCCGCGCCTGTTTTGAGTGCACCGCTGGGTTCTCACGAATGGCAACAATCATTAAGCCAGCATATTTCGCTGTTCACCCGCCAGGGGCAACAAAGTGCAGAGTTGCGTCTGCACCCGCAGGATTTAGGTGAGGTGCAAATCTCCCTCAAAGTGGATGATAACCAGGCGCAAATCCAGATGGTTTCACCGCATCAGCATGTACGCGCCGCCCTGGAAGCAGCGCTGCCGGTACTGCGTACGCAGCTGGCCGAAAGTGGCATTCAGTTAGGGCAAAGCAACATCAGTGGCGAAAGCTTTAGTGGTCAGCAGCAGGCCGCTTCCCAACAACAGCAAAGCCAACGCACAGTAAACCATGAACCTCTGGCGGGGGAAGAAGACGATACGCTTCCGGTTCCCGTCTCTTTACAAGGGCGCGTAACAGGCAACAGCGGCGTTGATATTTTCGCCTAACGTCAGAGGTAGCACCGTAATCCGCGTCTTTTCCCCGCTTTGTTGCGCTCAAGACGCAGGATAATTAGCCGATAAGCAGTAGCGACACAGGAAGACCGCAACACATGACTGATTACGCGATAAGCAAGAAAAGCAAGCGATCGCTTTGGATCCCGATTCTGGTATTCATTACCCTCGCGGCCTGTGCCAGCGCAGGTTACAGCTACTGGCATTCGCATCAGGTTGCCGCTGACGACAAAGCGCAGCAACGCGTCGTGCCCTCCCCGGTCTTCTATGCGCTGGATACCTTTACGGTCAATCTGGGCGATGCGGATCGCGTGCTGTATATCGGCATAACCCTGCGCCTGAAAGATGAAGCTACACGCTCGCGGCTGAGTGAGTATTTGCCGGAAGTCCGTAGCCGTTTGCTGTTACTGTTTTCGCGTCAGGATGCTGCCGTACTGGCGACAGAAGAAGGCAAGAAAAACCTGATTACCGAGATTAAAACCACGCTTTCCACCCCGCTTGTTGCCGGGCAACCGAAACAGGATGTCACCGACGTGCTGTATACCGCTTTTATTCTGCGATAACGACATGGGCGATAGTATTCTTTCTCAAGCTGAAATTGATGCGCTGTTGAATGGTGACAGCGAAGTCAAAGACGAACCGACAGCCAGTGTTAGCGGCGAAAGTGACATTCGTCCGTACGATCCGAATACCCAACGACGGGTTGTGCGCGAACGTTTGCAGGCGCTGGAAATCATTAATGAGCGCTTTGCCCGCCATTTTCGTATGGGGCTGTTCAACCTGCTGCGCCGTAGCCCAGATATAACCGTCGGGGCCATCCGCATTCAGCCGTACCATGAATTTGCCCGCAACCTGCCGGTGCCGACCAACCTGAACCTTATCCATCTGAAACCGCTGCGCGGCTCAGGGCTGGTGGTGTTTTCACCGAGTCTGGTGTTTATCGCCGTGGATAACCTGTTTGGCGGCGATGGACGCTTCCCGACCAAAGTGGAAGGTCGCGAGTTTACCCATACCGAACAGCGCGTCATCAACCGCATGTTAAAGCTGGCGCTTGAAGGCTATAGCGACGCCTGGAAGGCGATTAATCCGCTGGAAGTTGAGTACGTGCGTTCGGAAATGCAGGTGAAATTTACCAATATCACCACCTCGCCGAACGACATTGTGGTTAACACGCCGTTCCATGTGGAGATTGGCAACCTGACCGGCGAATTTAATATCTGTCTGCCATTCAGCATGATCGAGCCGCTACGGGAATTGTTGGTTAACCCGCCGCTGGAAAACTCGCGTAATGAAGATCAGAACTGGCGCGATAACCTGGTGCGCCAGGTGCAGCATTCACAGCTGGAGCTGGTCGCCAACTTTGCCGATATCTCGCTACGCCTGTCGCAGATTTTAAAACTGAAACCCGGCGACGTCCTGCCGATAGAAAAACCCGATCGCATCATCGCCCATGTTGACGGCGTCCCGGTGCTGACCAGTCAGTACGGCACTCTCAACGGTCAGTATGCGTTACGGATAGAACATTTGATTAACCCGATTTTAAATTCTCTGAACGAGGAACAGCCCAAATGAGTGACATGAATAATCCGGCCGATGACAACAACGGCGCAATGGACGATCTGTGGGCTGAAGCGTTGAGCGAACAAAAATCAACCAGCAGCAAAAGCGCTGCCGACGCGGTGTTCCAGCAATTTGGCGGTGGTGATGTCAGCGGAACGTTGCAGGATATCGACCTGATAATGGATATTCCGGTCAAGCTGACCGTCGAGCTGGGCCGTACGCGGATGACCATCAAAGAGCTGTTGCGTCTGACGCAAGGGTCCGTCGTGGCGCTGGACGGTCTGGCGGGCGAACCACTGGATATTCTGATCAACGGTTATTTAATCGCCCAGGGCGAAGTGGTGGTCGTTGCCGATAAATATGGCGTGCGGATCACCGATATCATTACTCCGTCTGAGCGAATGCGTCGCCTGAGCCGTTAGTGATGAATAACCACGCTACTGTGCAATCTTCCACGCCGGTTTCTGCTGCGCCACTGCTGCAGGTCAGCGGCGCACTCATCGCCATTATTGCCCTGATCCTCGCTGCTGCCTGGCTGGTAAAACGGTTGGGATTTGCCCCGAAACGCACTGGCGTTAACGGTCTGAAAATTAGCGCCAGTGCTTCGCTGGGCGCGCGTGAACGGGTTGTGGTGGTCGATGTGGAAGATGCACGGCTGGTGCTCGGCGTTACCGCAGGGCAAATCAATCTGCTGCATAAACTTCCCCCTTCAGCACCAACAGAAGAGATACCGCAGACCGATTTTCAGTCGGTCATGAAAAATTTGCTTAAGCGTAGTGGGAGATCCTGATGCGTCGTTTGTTGTCTGTCGCACCTGTCCTTCTCTGGCTGGTTACGCCCCTCGCCTTCGCGCAACTGCCGGGTATCACCAGCCAGCCGCTGCCTGGCGGTGGACAAAGCTGGTCGCTCCCGGTGCAGACGCTGGTGTTCATCACCTCGTTGACGTTTATTCCGGCAATTTTACTGATGATGACCAGTTTCACCCGCATCATCATTGTTTTTGGTTTATTGCGTAACGCGCTGGGAACGCCCTCCGCGCCACCTAACCAGGTATTGCTGGGGCTGGCACTATTTTTGACCTTTTTTATTATGTCACCGGTGATCGACAAAATTTATGTCGATGCGTACCAGCCATTCAGCGAAGAGAAAATATCAATGCAGGAGGCGCTGGAAAAAGGGGCGCAGCCGCTGCGTGAGTTTATGCTGCGTCAGACCCGTGAGGCGGATTTAGGGTTGTTTGCCAGACTGGCGAATACTGGCCCGTTGCAGGGACCTGAAGCCGTGCCGATGCGCATTTTGCTCCCGGCCTACGTGACCAGCGAGTTGAAAACCGCATTTCAGATAGGCTTCACGATTTTCATCCCTTTTTTGATTATCGACCTGGTGATTGCCAGCGTGTTGATGGCATTGGGGATGATGATGGTCCCCCCCGCCACCATTGCTCTGCCCTTTAAACTGATGCTGTTTGTACTGGTGGATGGCTGGCAATTGCTGGTCGGTTCGCTGGCGCAGAGCTTTTACAGCTAGAGAGGCAAAATGACACCTGAATCGGTCATGATGATGGGGACTGAAGCGATGAAAGTCGCGCTGGCACTGGCTGCCCCGCTGTTGCTGGTGGCGCTGGTCACGGGCCTTATCATCAGTATTTTGCAGGCCGCCACCCAGATCAACGAAATGACGCTGTCGTTTATTCCAAAAATCATCGCCGTATTTATTGCCATTATTATTGCCGGACCGTGGATGCTCAATCTGTTGCTGGATTACGTCCGCACCTTGTTCACTAACCTGCCGTATATCATCGGGTAGCCGTACTATGTTGCAGGTGACAAGCGAACAATGGCTATCCTGGTTAAGCCTCTACTTCTGGCCGTTACTGCGCGTGCTGGCGCTCATTTCTACCGCGCCAATTCTGAGCGAACGCAGCGTGCCGAAACGGGTAAAACTGGGTCTGGCAATGATGATCACGTTCGCAATTGCCCCATCATTACCTGCCAACGATGTTCCTGTTTTTTCGTTCTTTGCTCTGTGGCTGGCCGTGCAGCAGATCCTGATCGGCATTGCGCTTGGTTTTACCATGCAATTTGCCTTTGCCGCTGTGCGAACCGCTGGCGAAATTATCGGCCTGCAAATGGGGCTGTCATTTGCGACGTTTGTCGATCCGGCCAGCCATCTCAATATGCCCGTTTTAGCGCGTATCATGGATATGCTGGCGTTATTGCTGTTCCTGACATTTAACGGTCATTTATGGTTAATTTCACTGCTGGTCGATACCTTTCACACCCTGCCAATTGGTGGCGAACCGTTGAACAGCAATGCGTTTCTGGCACTCACCAAAGCAGGGAGTTTGATTTTCCTTAACGGGCTGATGCTGGCGTTACCGCTCATTACTCTGCTGCTGACCCTGAATCTGGCATTAGGTTTACTGAATCGTATGGCCCCGCAATTATCCATTTTTGTTATTGGATTTCCATTAACTCTGACTGTCGGTATCTCTTTAATGGCGGCATTAATGCCGTTAATTGAGTCTTTTTGCGAACATTTATTCAGTGAAATTTTTAATTTGCTGGCTGATATTATTAGTGAATTGCCATTAATATAATTCCGTAACGTTTATCATGTTATCCTAAGGATTATCCGAAAAATAATACCTACGAACATCTTCCAGGATACTCCTGCGGCGAAATATTTGTTTTAAGCTCACTCACATATCGCAACATTTACTTTACTTTAAGACAATTCCAGGCAAATTATACAACACTTTACGGGATAGTAAGTCCGCCTGAAAAATCGCGAGAGTGGCGCATTAGGTGACCCATGTTGTTCCGTTTAGTCATGATGAAATATTCAGGTAAGGGGAATTATCGTTACGCATTGAGTGAGGGTATGCCATGTCAACGATTATTATGGATTTATGTAGTTACACCCGACTAGGTTTAACCGGGTATCTGTTGAGTAGAGGGGTTAAAAAAAGAGAAATCAACGACATTGAAACCGTTGATGACCTTGCCATAGCTTGTGATTCACAGCGCCCTTCAGTGGTGTTTATTAATGAGGACTGTTTCATCCATGATGCTTCTAACAGTCAGCACATCAGGTGATGCTGCCAACTTACTGATTTAGTGTATGATGGTGTTTTTGAGGTGCTCCAGTGGCTTCTGTTTCTATCAGCT